>DATKLH010000375.1:0-4393 GCA_035542515.1 Casimicrobiaceae bacterium | reverse complement strand
ATTGCCATGGCGAGCACGCATCCTTTCCCTCGCGCGAACTTCGGGATCGCGCAGGACGACATCGTGATCGGTGCATTCGTCAATGCGCTGAAGCTCTCGCGTCGCGGGCTCGCGCTGTGGCGCCAGGTGCTCGACGCGATTCCGCGCGCGCGCATTGCGTTCTCGCCGGCCCATCCCGCATTGCGGTCGGTGTACGCGAGCCTCGCCCACGCGGCCGGCATCGCCCCGGAACGGTTGATCTTCCTGCCTCAAGGGCGCGACGATGGCGAGAATCAGGCGCGCTACAGCGTCGTCGATCTCGTCCTCGATACGATGCCCTACGGCGGCGCGAACGTGACGCTCGAGGCGCTCGACGCCGGCGTGCCGGTGGTTACGCTGGTGGGCAAGCGACACGCCGAACGCACATCGTATTCGATGCTGATGAACGCCGGCGTGACACGGACGATCGCCCACAGCGGCGGCGAATACGTTGCCATCGCGACGCGCCTCGCGAGCGATCCGGCATTCATGCGGGAGGTCCGCGCATCGATCCGCAACGGCATGGCGGCATCGCCGCTGACCGACATGCGAACGCACACGCGCAATCTCGAGGCGGCCTACATCGAAGCGCTGCGCCTGCGTGCGCCGTACGTGCTGGAGCAGGAGGACCTCTGATGTCGATCGGTCCGGCGCTTGCCGGTGTCGAGGCCGCGCTTGCGCGCGGCGATACACGTTCGGCGCTTGCGCAGGCCGACGCGGCTCTTGCGCGGTCGGACCTTCCGACCGATCAGCGTGCCGCGATCCTGGCTTTGCGATCGCGTGCTCACGAAGCGGCCGGGCAGCTTGCCGCTGCAGCGACCGATCTGGAGGGCGCCATCGCGCTCGCTCCACAGGATGCACGCCTGCAGCGGGAGCTCGGGATCGTATATGCCGATCTGGGCGACACCATGCGCTCGATCGACGCCTTTCGGCACGCCACGCAGATCGATCCACGCCATCCGCGCGGCTTCAACAATCTAGGCAACGCGCTGCGCGCCGCAGGAAGGCTGGACGAAGCAGCGCAGGCGTTCGAACGCGGCGTCGCGCTCGATCCGGGCTACGCGCTCTGCTGGGCCAATCTGGCGATCGTTCAGCGGGAGCGCGGCGAACCGGCGGCTGCAGCCACTGCGCTGGAACGCGCTCTCGCGCTCGACCCCAGGGAACGCGGAACGCTGATCACGCTTGCGGGCCTTTGCCGTCAACAGGGTGATATCGATGCCGCCGCGCGCTTGTACGAGCAGGCGCTGCAGCGCGAACAACGCGATGCATCGACGTGGTTGCAACTCGGGCTCACCGTCGCACAGCGCGATGATCTCGCCTCGGCGCGATCGGCGTTCGATCAGGCGCAGGCGCGCGATCCCGCGATGCTGCGAGCGACGTTGGCGCGCGATCTGATCCTGCCGATGGTCTACCAATCGCACGACGACCTCGAGCAGTCGCGCGATCGCTACGTCGAGGGCATCGCCGCACTGGAGCGCGAGCTGCCGCAACGCTACGCCTCGCTCGACGCCTCGAGGCTCCTCGACGAGCTGCGCTGGAGCAATTTCCTGCTCGCCTACCAGGGACGCGACGATCGTGAATTGCAGGCGCGCTACGCGGGATTGATCGCTGCGGCCGTGCAAGCGCGCGCCCCGCAGTGGCTCGATGCAAGGCCCCGACGTGCGCGTGCGGGTCGTCTGCGGGTTGGCTTCGTATCGGCGTTCTTTCGCGACGGTACGGCTGGCCGCTATTTCGCGCGATGGATCACCGGCCTGCCGCGCGATCGCTTCGAGGTGCTGCTGTTCCGGCTCAATCCCACGGTCGACGACCTCACGGCGCTCCTCGAGTCGCGTGCCGATGCGGAGCACGACGCATCGCGTTGGCGCCCGATGCAACTTGCGCAAACCATCGGCGATGCACAGCTCGACGTCATCGTCTATCCCGAGCTCGGAATGGACTCCACGGCATTCCTGCTCGCGGCGTTGCGCCTCGCGCCGGTGCAATGCGCGGGGTGGGGACATCCGGTGACGAGCGGCCACGCCAATATCGACGTGTTCTTTTCGAGCGAAGCGATGGAACGGCCCGGCGCGCAGCGTGATTACGTCGAGCGGCTGGTGATGTTGCCTGGTATCGGAACCAACTACGCGAGGCCGGTCGTGCCGCCCGCTGCGGAGCGATCGAGCCTCGGATTGCCCGACGCCGGCCCGTTGCTGTTGTGTCCGCAATCGCTGTTCAAGATCCATCCGGACAACGACGCGCTGTTCGCGGCGGTGCTGGAAGCGGTGCCCGAGGCGACGCTGGTGCTGTTCGAAGGGCGTCATCCGGCGCTCACCGCGAAGTACCTGGCTCGTCTGGATCGCGCATTCGGACGCGTCGGCGTGTCGCGCGAGCAGCGCGTGCGCGTGCTGCCCCAGCGCGCGCACGAGGACTATCTGCGCATCAACCTGGCGTGCGACGCCATGCTCGACACGCTTCATTGGTCGGGCGGGAACACGAGCCTCGACGCGCTCGCCTGTGGACTTCCGATCGTCACCCTGCCCGGCGACCTGATGCGAAGCCGGCAGAGCTATGGGATGCTTCAGCTCATGGGCATCACCGACACCATCGCGGATGGCGCCGACTCCTACACGTGCATTGCGACACGCATCGTGCGCGACCGGGAATGGCGGGCGTCATTGCGCGAAAGGATCATGGCTGCGCAGGGTCGCGTATTCGACGATCCGGCCCCCGTGGACGCCTTTGCCCGAGTGCTCGAGCAACTCGCTTGACCGCGCTGCGAAGTTGGCAAGCAGCGCGCTCGGGACGCTACCGCTACGATCGTCGCACGACGGACGCGTGAGCGTCGGTGACGGCTTGCTCGAACGCGCGAGCATAACGTTCCATGTCGAACAAAGCGCTACGCCGGCCGGCATCGCAAAGTTGTCGCGCAAGATCATCCCGTCTGGCGCGATCGCCCGCGATCGCAGACACGCGTGCGACATATTCATCGACGGCATGGGTGACCAGGTCGGAAAGTCCGACAGCGTGAAGCTGACTTCCCGACGCGCGCGCCGCCATGCTTCGTCCGGCCAGCGTCACGGCTGCCACGCCGGCAAACAACGCATCGTTGACCGTGGTGTGTGCGCCGTAAGGCCAGGTATCGAGGAAGACGTCGGCGAGCGCGAAACGCGCGAGGTAGCGCGGCAACGGCTCGGCGGGTGCGAACGCGACACGGTTCGCGTCAACACCGCGTGCGGCCGCTTCCGCACGCAATCGCTCCACGACCAGCGGAAGACCATCGCGCAGCCAGAGGACAGCGGTGGGGACTGCTCGCAGCACGGCGCACCAAGCGTCGAAAACGGCCGGCGCAATCTTGTAGGTGGCCGCGAAGCTACAGAGCACGACGGCGTTCTCGTCGAGGCCGTAGTCGCTGCGTGAAACTTGAACCTGGGCGGTATCGCGCTGCGGGTCCGATGGCACGTAGCAGGGCTCGACATACAACGCCGTCTCCGTGTAGGCATCTGCGTGCCCGCCGTTGCAATAACGGTCAGTGACGATGAAATCGTAGGCCGCGCAGCCGAGCGTGCCCGGGTAGCCGAGATAGTTCACTTGCACCGGAGCGCAGCGCTGCGCGAAGATGCGCAGCGCTTCTCCACCGGAGAAGCCGTTGAGGTCGAACAGCGCATCGATGCCGTCGTTGCGGATGGCGTCTGCGGCGACGACCGGATCGATACGCGGCAGCGTGCGCAAGGCGTCCACGGATGCGGCGATGCGAGCCCGCTGCGGGTTCTCTATCGCGCCTTGCGACGTCGCGTACGCGACGACCTCGAAGCGCGACCGGTCGATGCGCTCGAGCAGTCCGACGACGAGTCGCCCCACCGGATGCTCGCCGAGATCCGATGACACGAAGCCGAGTGTGATTCGACGGGCGCTGCCGGCGACAGGGACAGTTCGCGCGTATGCGGATGCTTTTGCCGCTTCCGGCGCCGACCACGATGTCGCAACGCGACGCTGCAGGTCGGGATCGTCGCAAAGCGCGAGGAAATCGTACGCGGGGATGGGCGGAAGCTTCGCAGGGTCCGCTCGAGCGATCGACTGCTCGAGTCGCGAGCACAGCGACTCGATGTCGCGCCAGTCGGCAACATGCATGCGACAAGATGCGAGCAAGGTAGCGATTGCGGGATCGTCGGGCAGGTCGTCGAGCGCCTGCCACAGCATGGACGCCGCATCTTCGTATCGTCGGCGCGCAATCAGGAAGCGGGCGTAGTCGTAGCGGATGGCCGCATGCCTGGGCGCGAGCTCGATGGCGCGGCGATAAGAACGATCCGCCTCCGCGTCGCGACCGACGTCGGCCAGCGCGACGGCGTGTCCGGCCCAGGACATGGCGTCGCCGGGCAGCCATCGCATGACCACCGCG
>DATKLH010000374.1:0-10917 GCA_035542515.1 Casimicrobiaceae bacterium | reverse complement strand
AGAGCCCGCGATCGGTGACCACCAGCGGTCGCCGCTGGCCGTTGTCGAGCAGATGCTTCGCCACGAGCTTGCGCGCACCGGGACCGAAATGGATCGAGGTTGGAAAGGCGAAACGGTGGATCATCGCGGGGAAGCCACGTTCGGAGTGGACCAAGGGGTGTGCCCGGCGGTGCAGGAATCGATCATACCGCGCCGGGGGATGCAGCATCCGGCGGAGCACCCGGTTCGCTGAGCGTGAGCCCCATGTGCTCCTTGGCGAACCAGGCCTCGCCCACCCGGATCGCACACGGTTCCACACCGAAGGTTTGGAATCCAGCGCGCGCGTAAAGTTCGCGTGCCGCGTGATTGCCCTGTGTAACGGTCAGGACCACGCGCGTAATGCCGCGCTGGCGGCGTGCATCTTCGAGCACGGCGACCAGTAACCGCCGTCCGATTCCCTGTCCGGTGGCTTCGGTTGTGACATACATCCCTACCAGCGTCGCCTTGTGCCGGTTCTTGAGTCGAGCCTCGCGAATCAGGCCGACGGTTCCGACCAGCGCGCCGTCGACAAAGGCGCCGAACATGCGCTCGTTCGCGTGGTCGTCGGGCGCCAATCGGCTGGCCAGTGCGTCGACGGGCTTGCGCGCCTCCTCCGCATAGTCGGAGGTGAACGCGTCGGGATGCTCGTGCAGCGCGCGCAAGCGAAGCGCGCGATAAGCGGCCGCGTCGTGGGGGACGAGCCGGCGCACGAGCACCTCCACCGCATCGCCCCTAGATGATCTCGAAGTAGCGCTTCAATTCCCAGTCGGTCACCGCATCCTGCCACTGGCGCCACTCCCACTCGCGCGTCGCGGCGAAGTGATCGACGAATGCGTCGCCGAACCAGTCGCGCGCCAGCGCGGAACGTTGGAAATTGCGCGTGGTTTCGATGAGCGAGCGCGGCGCGCGCGGCACGTTCTCGCTGCCCTGGTTGGTGCCGGAAATCGCCGGGGTGGTGAGCTTGAGGTTGCGCTCCACCCCGTGCAATCCCGCCGCGACGCACGCTGCCACGGCGAGATAGGGATTGACGTCCGCTCCCGGGCAACGCGTCTCGAGCCGGGTCGACTTGGGCGATCCGGCGAGCACGCGGAAGCTGGCGGTACGGTTGTCGAGGCCCCAGGTCGGCTTCACCGGCGCCCAGAAGCCGTCCACGAGACGCTTGTAGCTGTTCACGGTGGGCCAGAACATCGGCGCGAACTCCATCAGCGCGGCCAGTTGTCCGGCGAGATAGCTCTCGAACAGCTTGCTCATGCCGCTCCGGCCCTTCGCGTCGTGAAACAGGTTTTTCTTCCCGTCCGAAAGCGACTGATGGCAATGTCCCGAGCATCCCGGATATTGCGCGCTCCACTTGGCCATGAAGCTCGGCATGATGCCGAAGCGCGCGGCGATCTCCTTGGCACCGGTCTTGAACAGCAGTCCCCGATCGGCAGCCTCGAGCGCTTCGGAGAAGACGATCGCAGCCTCGAAAACGCCTGGACCGGTTTCGGTGTGCAGTCCTTCGATCGGCACGCCGAACGCACCGAGATCGTCGAACAGCGCCTTGAAGAACTCGCGCGAATAGTTGGCGCGCAGCAGCGAGTAGCCGAACATGCCCGGCGTGATCGGCGTGGGATCCACACCCTTCTTGGCGGCCCACGACTGCGGCGTTTCGACGAAGTTGAACCACTCGAACTCGAGGCCGCACATCGGCATCACCGACAGCTTCTCGGCGCGCTTGAGCACGCGCTTGAGCACCTGGCGGCCGTCGAGCGGATAAGGCGCTTCGCGGCCGTTCTCGTGCACGACGAGCTCGCCGAGGAAGAAGTCGACGCCGTCGTCCCATGGCACCTTGCGGTGGGTTCCCGGGTCGAGGCGCACCTGCGCGTCCGGAAAGCCCTTGTGCCAACCGGTAAGCGTGGTGTTGTCGTAACACTGGTCGTGCATGTCCCAGCCGTACACCACGTCGCAGAAGCCGAAGCCGCCTTCCAGCGCGGAGGCGAACTTGTCCTTGTGGATGTACTTGCCGCGCAGGATGCCGTCGATGTCCGATACCGCGACCTTGACGCGCCGGTCGGGATTGCTGCGCACCGCTGCAAGCGCCTGTTCGGCTGTGATGGAAGCGGGCATGGACGGTGATCTCCCCTGGGATGCGGCGATTCTATCGTGGCGAGCAAAACGGAAAAAGGAAAGAGGAAAGAGGAAAGAGGAATACCAACTGAGTGGAGGCGAATGAAACAGCGGCACAGGTAGAGAGGATCAGCCGAATGGCCCCACGCGGTTGGGCGGCGCTGCCTGGTGCGGACGTACGGGCTTGTTACTCACGCGCACCGCCGCCGAAATTGCGATCTTCGCTGCCCATCGGAATCGTAGATGCGCGGCGTGTCGTCGGCGTCCATCGGCGCACATCGTCGCACGCTCCATCACCGCTGGTCCTCGTCGAATTGTGGGTCGCTTGGCCCGGGGCGCAGCCCCGACCACCGCCCACCTATTTCCCATTTCCCATTTCCTTTTTTCCCAGTACCTTCCTTCCATGTCCCCCGCCTCCGCGCTCGTCATGCTGCATGCCGCCGTGGCGCTGTTCGGCTTCGCGGCGCTGTTCGGAAAATGGCTTCCGCTGTCACCGACCGAGATCGTGCTTGGACGGACGCTCATCGGCGCCGCGTGTCTCGCTTTGGTCGCGATGGTGCGCGAGCGACGCCTGCGCTCACCCGATGTGGGCCTCGCGATCAACGGCGTGCTGCTTGCAATCCACTGGGTGAGCTTCTTCGTTGCGGTGCAGGTTGCGAGCGTCGCCATCGGATTGCTCGGCTACGCGAGCTTTCCCGCTTTCGTGATGCTGCTCGAGCATCGCGCCGCGGACGGCCGGCACCGGCGTATCGAATGGATCACCGTCGTGCTCGTCACCTGCGGCCTGCTGCTCATGGTCCCGCGATTCTCATGGAGCGAGCGCGCCGTGCACGGCCTCACGTGGGGCGTGGTGTCGGGATTCACCTTCGCATGGCTGGCGGTGCGCAACCGGCGACGTCTGGCCCACCGTAGCGCCAGCGACCTTGCGATGTGGCAGAACGCGTTTGCCGCGCTGGGGCTCATCGTGCTGTTCATCGCAAGGCCCCGGCCGATCGCGATGCCGACCGCGCACGACATCGGCTTGTTGATCGTGCTGGGCGCGGTATGCACCGCGCTTTCGCACACGATGTTCATCGCGTCGATGAAGCGCTTGAGCACACATGTCGCGAGCGTCGTCGCCGGACTCGAGCCGGTCTACGGCATCGCGCTCGCGGCGCTGCTGCTCCACGAGATTCCCGATGCGCGAACACTGGCGGGGGGCGCGCTGATCGTGGCCGCGACGATCGTCGCATCGCGCGCATCGGCCTGACGCGAATCCGGTACGATCGCATCTTTTCGGCGCTCCGCAACGATGGAAATCGGCATTGCAGGCCTCGGACGCATGGGCGGAAACATGGCGCGACGACTTGCGCGCCACGGCGTGCGCGTGGTGGGGTACGACCCGGACGCGAAGGTGCGCAACGCCCTCGCCGGCGAGGGCGTGATGGAAGCAGCGGATTCGATCGTCGTACTGCCGAATGCGCTCTCCGCGCCACGCGTGGTGTGGTTGATGGTGCCCTCGGGTCGCGCGACCGAGCTCGCCATCCAGGACGTTTGGCCCGAGCTCGCCAAGGGCGATCTCATCGTCGATGGGGGCAATGCGAACTACAAGGATTCGCAGCGACGCGCAGCATCGCTCGCCACCGCCGGAGTTCAATTCGTCGATTGCGGCGTGTCGGGCGGCGTGTGGGGCCTCGACAACGGCTATACGCTGATGTTCGGCGGCAGCGACGAAGCGGCCCGCCGCGTCGAGCCTTTCGTGCGATTGCTCGCGCCTGCCCCGGACACCGGTTGGCTGCACTGCGGACCGGCCGGCGCGGGCCACTTCGTGAAGATGATCCACAACGGCATCGAGTACGGGATGATGCAGGCGTACGCGGAAGGCTTCGCGCTGCTCGCCAACAAGACCGAATTCGCGCTCGACGTCGCGGCGATCGCCGAAACGTGGCGCCACGGCAGCGTGGTGCGCTCGTGGCTGCTCGATCTCACCGCGGCGTTCCTGCGCGAGGATCCGAAGCTTGCCGATGTCGCGCCGATCGTGGCCGACTCCGGTGAAGGTCGATGGACGGTGCAGGAAGCGGTGGAGCAGGGCGTGCCCGCGCCGGTTTTATCGCTCGCGTTGATGGCGCGTTTCGCGTCGCAGGGCAAGGATGACTACGCCGGCCGCATCCTCGCGATGATGCGCAAGAGCTTTGGCGGTCATGCGGTGGCCGCGTCCGCGCCGCCGTCCGCATCGAAGGACAGGTCATGATCGTCGTGCTGATGGGCGTATCCGGCTCCGGCAAGACGACCGTCGGGCGCGCGCTTGCCGCCGCCCTCGGCTGGCCGTTCCACGATGCCGACGCCTTCCACTCGCCGGCGAACATCGCGAAGATGGCCTCGGGGCAGCCGCTGACCGATGAAGATCGCTGGCCGTGGCTCGATCGCATGGCCGATGCGATGCGCGACATCCTCGCACGGGGCGAGCATGCGGTGTTCGCGTGCTCGGCATTGCGCGAGGCCTATCGCGAGCGACTTCGACGTGCCGGAGATGTTCGTTTCGTTCATCTGAGCGGCGACTACGACACCATCGCTGCGCGGCTCAGGCTGCGCCGTCACGAATACATGCCGGCCTCGCTGCTCGCAAGCCAGTTCGCAACGCTGGAGATACCCGAGGATGCATTGAGCGTGGACATTCGACTCGGAGTCGATGCGCAAGTCGACGCGATCCGGCGCGCACTCGTACCGGCGGAGCAGAGCGGCGCATGAAGGACAAACGCTATCGCCCGGCGACCGAGGTCACGCATCTCGGTCGGCGTCCGCGCCAGTTCATGGGTGCGGTAAACACGCCGGTGTTCCGTGCGACCACGATGCTGTTTCCGACCACCGCGGATCTGGAGTCGGCAGCGCGTGGCACCTACGCGGGACTCGGTTACGGCTTGCACGGATTGCCGACCGTCACCGATTTCCAGGATGCGATGGCGCGGCTCGAAGGCGGATATGCGGCGCTCGCAGTGCCATCGGGCCTGACGGCAACGACGTTTCCGCTCCTCGCGCTGCTCAAGCCCGGCGATCATCTCCTGGTAACCGACGTCGTCTATGGACCGACGCGGCGCTTTTGCGAAAACCACATGCGCCGTCTCGGTGTCGAGGTGAGCTACTACGATCCTCTCGTCGGCGCCGACATCGCGAATCAGATGCGTCCCAACACGCGCGTCGTCTTCACCGAATCGCCGGGCTCGCTGACTTTCGAAGTACAGGATATTCCGGCGATCGTTCGAGCGGCGCACGAGCACGGTGCCCGAGTCGTGCTCGACAATACCTGGGCCACGCCGCTCGGCTTTCGCGCCTGCGCGCACGGTGTGGACGTATCCGTGCATGCGGCGACCAAGTACATCGGAGGCCACTCGGATGTGCTGCTCGGGGCGATCGTTGCGAACCAGGAGATGCATCGTCCGCTGCACCGGCTGTGGACGGACATGGGGATCGCGGCATCCACCGACGACTGCTTTCTCGGCCTGCGGGGCTTGCGGACCCTCGAAGTGCGTCTTGCGCGACATCAGGCGAGCGCGCTGCAAATCGCGCAATGGCTCTGCTCGCGACCCGAGGTTCGGCAGGTCTTGTATCCGGCGCTCCCGGGTGCGCCCGGTCACGAGTTGTGGAAGCGCGATTTCACGCGTGCCTCCGGGCTGTTCGGCGTCGTGCTGCAGCCCGTTGCACACGAGCGCATTGCTGCGATGCTCGACGGCATGGATCTTTTCGGAATGGGATGGAGCTGGGGTGGATTCGAAAGTCTCATCATTCCGACCTGGCCCGAGCGCACGCGTAGCCTCACGAGCTGGAATCCCGGCGGCCCGTGTCTGCGGCTTGCCATCGGTCTCGAGGATCCCGCCGACCTCATCGAGGATCTCGAAGCGGGATTCGAGCGGCTCACGGGGCGATAGGCGCCAAGCCGTCGTCGTCCCGGCGCAAGCCGGAACCCTGTGACCCATGGTGGTTCTGCAGAGCGCGACAACAATCGCCGGGGTTGTGGCTTGCGCCGGAACGACGGAGTTCTGGAGATTGTCGTGTCGTCCAGCAATCCTCAAGAATTACCCGGCTCGCCCAGATATACATCCTGCACCCGCTGGTCTGCACGCACTTCTTCGGGCGTGCCCATCGCGATCACGCGACCGTAGTCGAGCACGATCACGCGTTGCGCGAAACCGAATACCACCTCCATGTCGTGCTCGGTGAACAGCACCGCGACATCGCGTTCGCGTGCGATCGATGTCGCGAGTCTCATCAGCTCGGCGCGTGAGCCCTGTGCCATCCCGGCCGTGGGCTCGTCCATCAGCAGAAGCTGCGGCTGGGTCGCGAGGGCCAAGGCCAGCTCGATTCGCTTGACATCGCCATACGGCAGGACCGCCGTGTGCGCATCGGCGAGCTCTGCGACGCCGGCGTGCCCAAGCACCGTCTCCGCGTGCGCAAGCGCATGACGTCGGTCTGACCATCGCAGGCTGCCGTCGCTTCGGTCATGCGCCAGGAGAGCGAGCGCTACGTTGTCGCGCACCGTCATCGATGCGAACGTCGCGGCGACCTGGAAGGTCCGCGCGATGCCGCGACGTGCGATGTCGTGCGACGCGAGTCCGTCGATGCGCGCACCGCGGAACATCACCTCGCCGTGGTCGGCGCGCAACAAGCCGCCGAGGATGTTGAAGCATGTGGTCTTGCCCGCGCCATTGGGCCCGATCAACGCGACCACTTCGCTGCTCGCGACGCCGAACGAAACATCCGCGAGCGCTTCGACGCCGCCGAAGCGTTTGGCCAGACCCCTGACTTCGAGCAGCTCGCTCATCTCGTTCGCCTGACCGAGGCCAACAGGCGATCGAGCGCTCCGCCGAGGCCCTGCGGGAACACGAGGACGAGGATCAGGATCCCCGCACCGACGCAGGCGCGCCAGTAGTCGGTGGCACGCGCCAGCGCATCCTGCATCCACACGAACGCCGCGGCACCCAGCAGCGGGCCGAACAAGGCGTTGAGGCCGCCGAGCAGCATCATCACGAGCACGTCGACCGATCGCGGGATGGCGAGCGTTTCCGGCGACACGCTGCCTTTGGCGAAAGCGAACAGTGCGCCGGCGAGTCCCGCGAACGCCGCAGACAGCGTGAATGCACCGAAACGTCGCCATGCGACGGCGATCCCGAGCGCCTCGGCGCGCATGGGCGCATCGCGCGCTCCGCGCAGGGCGTAGCCGAACGGCGCGTAAGCGATGCGCGCGAGAGCGAACAGCGCGGCGCTGGAAATCGTCAAGACAAGATAGTAGTAAGGCGTTCGCGCCGAGAGCGGGGCCGGCGGCCAGGCGCCGACGATGCCGTTGGAGCCGCCCGTCACGGCATCCCACTGGAATGCGATCGACCACGCGATCTGCGCAAAGGCCAGCGTGAGCATGGCGAGATACACGCCGGAAAGCCGAACCAGCACGGCACCGATGGACGCGGCGATCAGCAGCGTGAACAACGGTGCTGTCGTCAGCGCGAGTGCGAACGGCCATCCGCTGCGCAGCGTCACGGCGGCTGCATACGCACCGATGCCGAAGAACGCCGCGTGCCCGAACGATGCCATGCCGCCCATGCCGGTCATGAGCTGCAGGCTCGCGGTGAACAGCGCGGCGATCAGGATGTCGGTGGCCAGCACGAGCGCGTAGGGATCGCGAATGAGCGGGAGCATCAGCGCGATCAAGAGCACGACGATGGCAACCCACGCCTCGCGTCGGCCGGGGGACAGGACCAGTGCGCGCTGTTCGGGCAGGGGCGTGGTCGCCGGGACGACGGGCGCGTGTCCGAGCAATCCGTAGGGTCGCAGCATCAGCACGATCGCCATGACGAGGAACTCGACGATCAGCGTGAGCTTCGGAAACGCGACGTCCAATCCGGCGACATTGACGGTGCCCACGGCAATGCACAACGCCTTGGCGACCCCGATCACAATCGCGGCGAGCAAAGCGCCGGGAATCGAGCCGAGTCCGCCGACGACGGTCACGACGAACGCATCGGCTACCACGGACAGATCCATCCCGAGATTGGCGGGCTGGCGCGGCAACGCGAGCGCACCTGCAGCGCCGGCGAGGAACGAGCCCAGTGCGAAGACCAGCGTGAACAGGTTCTTCTGATCGATGCCCAGTGCCTGGGTGAGCGTTCGATTCTCCGCAGCTGCGCGCAGGACCATTCCGAATCGCGTGCGAGCAATGACGAGCGTCATCACAGCGAACACGAGCGGTGCGATGACGATGAGCAGCAGGTCGTACTGGGGGATCGCTTGTCCGTAGACTTCCACCACGCCGGCGAGCCCGGGCACGCGCGGGCCTAGTCGATCTTCGGCTCCCCACAGCGCAAGCACCGCGTCGCGCAGCACGAGGACCAACGCGAACGTCGCAGTGAGCTGCAGGAGCTCGGGAGCACCATAGAGCCGCCGCAGGATCGTCCGCTCCACCACCGCACCCAGAACCGACACGATGAGCGCTGCACAGAACGCCGCCACGAAGAACGCGGCGGCGCTAGCGCCGAACGCGATGCCGAAGGCCGCGCCAAGCGAATAAGCGAGATAAGCGCCAAGCATGTACAGCGAGCCGTGCGCGAAATTGATGACGCGCGTGACCCCGAAGATCAGCGTGAGCCCGGCGGCAACCAGGAACAGCGAAGCCGCCGAGGCGAGGCCGTTCAAGAGCTGGACGAGCAGGGCGGGGAGCGTCACCGGAGGCTCGGCGCTGCGAAGGTCAGTATCGAAGGAGGTCGATCAATAGATACCCATCGCGAGACCGGTGGCGAGCGCGGCGCCGATGTCGTGACAGCGTTGCAGGGCATCGGCCGCGACCGTCTTGCGCGCGCGAATGGCCTCCGGCGTTTGCGCGTGCGTGCATACGATGAGCGTGTCGGCGATGCGTTTGAGCCGCCAGCCCGTCGCAATGCGTTCGAGCTGACGTTGGGCGTTCGAACCGTCGCTGCCGGCGCAGATCAGTGCCGCATAAGGGCGGCCGTTGATGCGATCGAGCACGTCGTAATAAGTGCGATCGAAGAATTCCTTCATCGCACCGGCGAGCGCGGCGAGATTTTCCGGGGCGGCGAAGATGTAGCCGTCGGCGTTCAGCACGTCGTGCGCATGCGTTTGCGTCGCCTCGAGCATGCGAACGCTAACGTCATGCTCAGTTGCTGCACCCTGCGCGGCAGCGTCCGCCATCTGTCGCGTGCCGCCGGTGCGCGAATGGAAGACGATGAGCAGCGTCTTCACGCAAAACGACGACGATCATCGCGCCGGGCGCAAACGGCGCACCACGTCGTCGGCAGGGAGGTAATCCTTCCCGTTGGCGTAGACCCAGTCGACCATGATGCCCTTGCCATCCTTCACGGCGGTGCGCCCCACGTACGCGCCCATCGTGGATTGATGGTCGATCGCGCGGAAGATGACGGACCCGAACGGCGTGTCGACCGGCAGGTTCGCCATGGCCGCGGTAAGCTTCTCGGGGTCGGTGGAATTGGCTTTGCGCAAGACCGCCACGGCGGCCTTGGCGGCGCTGTAGCCGACCACCGAACCGAGGCGCGGATGGTCGTGGTACTTCGCCTGGTACGCCGCGAGGAACTTGCGATGTTCGGGCGTGTCGATCGCATACCACGGATAGCCGGTGACGTACCAGCCCACCGGCGCTTCGTCCTTGAGCGGATCGAGGTACTCGGGTTCGCCGCCGAGCAGGTTGAACACCGGGCGATCCTTGAACAATCCGCGCAGCTCGCCTTCGCGCACGAAGCGTGCGAGATCGGGTCCGAACAGCGAGCTGAAGATGGCATCCGGTTTGGCGTCGATCAGCGCCTGCACCACCGGACCGGGCTCGATCTTGCCGAGCGGCGTGGCCTGCTCGACGAACTCGATGCCGCCGCCCTGCTGGGCGTTCATCTGCTCCTTGAACGTCGCAGTGGCCGCCTGTCCGTATTCGTAGTTGGGATAGACGATGGCCCAGCGCTTCTTGCCGAGCTTCGCTGCATAGGGAACCAGCATGGCGGTCTGCATGTAGGTCGATGCGCGCAGTCGCCACGTGTACGCGTTGCCGTCCTGCCAGACGATCTTGTCGGTCAACGGCTCCGAGGCGATGAACAGCACCTTGCGCTGCTTCGCGAAGTCCGCCACGGCGAGGCCGATGTTGGACGCGAAGGTGCCCATCAGGAGGGCCACCTGCTCGCGCGTCACCAGCTCCTCTGCGGCACGAACCGCGTCTCCCGGGTTGCCGTTGTCGTCGCGGAATACCACTTCGAGCTTGCGGCCCATTGCACCCCCGGCGGCGTTCTCCTGCTCGATGGCAAGCTCCATGCCCTTCTTGTAGGGGTCCAGGAATGCCGGGAACTGCTTGTACTCGTTGAGCTCGCCAAGCCGGATCGTCTGGGCGGACAGTGGCGCCGCCACTGCAGCGAGGACGATAACCAGCAGCCCGAAGCAGCGTTGCACTTTCATCGGTGCATCTCCACGGAAAACGGCCGTCGCGGGCAAGCTGCAGGCATCGCGGGCGCCAAGGCGACGAAGGGATCGCGATGTTAGCAGCAACCGCCAGTCTGTCCCGGCGCAAAAGCGCTAAGCATATGCCGCAGCGGATCTTTGGCCGGACCTGTCGCAGCGCGTAAAATTGCTGGTTTTGCCTTTCCTCACCGGTGCCCGATCTTCGCGCACTCGTGGCCTTACGATGCTGACCCTCGCGCACGGCCTGTCGTTGTCCGACTTGTACACCTCCGAAGGTGCGCAGAGACTCGATGCACGCTTCATCGAGCACCTCGTGCACGCCGATGCCTCGCTTGCGCAACGTCTGGAGGCGGC
>DATKLH010000373.1:0-2236 GCA_035542515.1 Casimicrobiaceae bacterium | reverse complement strand
CGCAGCGATCCAGTCCGACGCGGGGTCGGCGTGGCACAGGCTGCCTCCCAACGTGCCGCGATTACGCACCGCGCGGTAGGCGGTGACGGTTGCCACGGCGCGCAACATGCGCAGGCCGCGTTCGGGAATGCGACCATCCTCCACGTTCGCGCTCGTTACACAAGCGCCAAGCACGACGGCGTCGGGACGCTCTTCGATTCGCGTCAACTCGCCGATACCGGCGATGTCGACCAGCAGACGCGGCTGCACGAGGCGCAAATTGAGCATGGGTCCCAGCGACTGGGCGCCGGCGACAACCTTGGCCTCCCCGTGGGCATCCTCCAGCAAGCGCAATGCGTGATCGATGCTGTGCGCGCGCGCATACTCGAAGTCGACCGGCTTCATGGCGTTGGCAAGCGCAACTTCGCAGCCTGGATCGCGCGCAGGATCCGCTCCGGCGTGAGCGGCACGTCGTGGACCTCGACTTGCAGTGGCCGCAGCGCATCGTTGATCGCCGATACGATCGCGGCGGGCGGCCCTACCGCACCGCCCTCGCCGATCCCCTTCAATCCGAACGTCGTGTACGGCGACGGCGTCTGCATGTGCAGGATGCGAACGTCCGGAACCTCCGTGGCACCAGGCACGATGTAATCCATCAGCGTGGTTGCCGTCGGCTGTCCCTCCGCGTCGAAGGGCACGGCTTCGTACAGGCACGTGCCGATCCCTTGCGCCGTTCCACCGAGGATCTGGCCGTCGACGATCATGGGATTGACCAGCGTGCCGCCGTCTTCGACGACGACGTAGTCGGCAATGCGCACGATGCCGGTATGCGGATCGAGCTCGACCACCGCCGCGTGCGCGGCATAGCTGAAGGTCCCGCTGTCGCGTTGCGCGCTGTATCCCGCCGTCGCTTCCAGGACGCCGGCTTCGAGATGGGGCGGCAGCCGTTGCGGTTCCAGGTAGCACGCGCGCGCGATCTCGCGCAAGTTGACCCGTCGTCCGTCGTTGGCCTCGACCGCGCCGCCGGCGAGCGCGACCGATGCCGCATCGACTTGCATGAGCCATGCACCGATGTCGCACGCCCTTCGCGAGATCTTCGCGCATGCACGCTCGATCGCGCCCGCGGCCAGCACCATCGAGCGCGATCCCCAGGTGCCGGTCGAGTAGGGCGTGCACAACGTGTCGCCCTGGATGAGCTTCACGTCGGCCAGGTCGATGCCCAGCAGGTGATGAGCCACCTGCGCGAAGGTCGTCTCGTGGCTTTGCCCGTGCGAATGAGTGCCGACGCGAATCTCGAGATGCCCGTCGACCGTGAGCCGCAGGATGACCTGCTCGTCGCCCGGCACGACAGGGCGACCCCACGCTTCGAGCACCGAGGTACCGTGCGCGGCCTGTTCGCAGAAGAACGACAGTCCGACACCGACGAGCATGTCGTCGGCTGCGCGCGTTTGCTGACGAGCGCGAAGCGCGCGCAAATCGATCGCATCGACCGCGCGCTGGATGCAGGCGGGGTGATCGCCGCTGTCGAAGTGCTTGCCCAGGATGTTGTCGTAAGGCATGGCATCCGCCGGCGCCACGTTGCGGACCCGCACTTCCCACGGCTCGAGTCCGGCTTCGCGAGCGATCGCATCAACCACCGCTTCGACGGCAAGACACGCACCGGTTCGGCCCACGCCGCGATACGCGAGGATCGGGCTCTTGTTGGTGGCGACCGCGCGGCTGACGCATCGATACGCATCCCAGCGATACGGACCGGGCAGGATGTTGGCGAGTTGCGTGGCCTCCGTCGCTGCGGACACGGGATAGGCGGAATACGCCCCGGCATCGACATGAACGACGCAATCGAGGCCCAGCAGCGTTCCGTCGCGCTTCGCGTATGCGGTGATCTCGTAGTTGTGCTCGCGGCAATTCGCCGTAGCGCCCAGGTGCTCGCGACAATCCTCGAGCCAACGCACCGGATGCCCCAGGCGCGATGCGAGCCAGGCGAGAGCGACCTCCTCGCGTCGCACGACACACTTGGATCCGAACCCGCCACCCACGTCGGGCGAGATCACGCGTACCGACGCGTACGACAGCCCGAGGCAGTCGCACAGTCCGATCTGGACGGTATGCGGAATCTGCGTGGAGGTGATGACGGTGAGCGAGCGGGTCAGCGCATCGCAGTAGGCAACGACGCCGCTGCCCTCCATCGGGAATGCGCATTGCCGGGAGGTCCGGAGATGTCGCTTGACTCGGATCGGCGCACTGGCGAGGGTGT
>DATKLH010000372.1:0-7094 GCA_035542515.1 Casimicrobiaceae bacterium | reverse complement strand
ACGGAGACGTTCTTCTCGGTGAACGTCCTCGCGGATCCGGAGGTCCGGCAGGGCATCAAGGATTACGCCAACTGGCCCACGATCCCGCAGCTCTACGTCAACGGCGAGTTCGTCGGCGGTTGCGACATCATGCGCGAGATGTACCAGTCCGGCGAGTTGCAGCAGCTGCTCGCGCCGCGCACCCCCTGAACTCCGGCCGCCCCCGAACCAAACCGCGCAGGCGTCGCGCCGCGCGGTTTTTTTGCGACAACCCCTCGCGGGCCCGAGCTAGGTCCGCGCGCGGTAGAGACGATGGACTTCCGGCACGCGCTTCAGCGCGCGCAGGACCGTGGCGAGGTGCCGACGATCGCGCACCTGCACGCTGAAGAAGATGTTGATGTCGGTTCCGCCGTCGGGGCGTTCCATCGACACGTTGTCGATGTTCGCCTCGGCGCTCGCAATGGCGGTCGCGAGGTCGGCAAGCAGTCCGCGCCGATCGGCGACCAGCGCGCGAATGCCCGCATCGAACACGCCCTGCACATCGGCTGACCACTCGACATCGACCAGCTCGCCCTGATCGACGCGCTGCTTGCGCAGCGTTGCGCAGTCGCGCAGGTGCACGAGCAGTCCCTGGCCCTTGCGGAACTGGCCGACGATGCCGTCGCCGGGAATCGGACGGCAGCATTTCGCATACTGGATCGCCACGCCTTCCACGCCGCGCAGCGTGAGCGACTCGCGCTTCGCCGAGGGCGCGTGCGTCGAGGCTTCGTCCTTGCTGTTGTGGCGCACCAGCGCCTGCGCGACCACGAACGACAAGCGCTTGCCCAGTCCGATGTCGGCAAGGATCTCGAGCTGGCTCTTGCTGCCGTACTCCTTCTGCAGGGCCTCCCAGCGATCCCACGCGATCGCGTCGGGCTCGACCTTCAGCGTCGCGAGCGCCTGGTTGAGCAGCCGCTCGCCGAGGGCGGCGGACTCCTTCATCTGCAGGCCCTTGAGGTAGTGGCGGATGCGCGAGCGCGCCTTGCCGGTCGCCACGAACGAGAGCCACGAAGGATTCGGCCGCGCGGTGGGCGAAGTGAGGATCTCGACGTGATCGCCATTCTTGAGCTCGCTACGCAACGGCAGGAGCTCGTAGTTGATGCGGGCCGCCACGCAGTGGTGGCCGATGTCGGTATGAACCCCGTAGGCGAAGTCGACCGCGGTCGCACCCTGCGGCAGCGCCATGATCTTGCCCTTGGGGGTGAACACGTAGATCTCGTCGGGGAACAGGTCGCCCTTGACGTGCTCGAGGAATTCCTTGCTGTCGCGCGATTCCGACTGGATCTCGAGCAGGCTCTGCAACCATCGATGCGTCTCACGCTGCGCTTCGGCGAGGTCGAGCTGCCCGCCCTGCTTGTACAGCCAGTGCGCGGCAACACCCGCTTCGGCGACGCGATGCATGTCGTGGGTGCGCAGCTGCACTTCCAGCGGCGTTCCGAACGGACCGAACAGCGTGGTGTGGAGCGACTGGTAGCCGTTCGCCTTGGGGATCGCGATGTAGTCCTTGAACTTGCCGGGAATCGGCTTGTAGAGCTCGTGCAGCACGCCGAGCGCGCCGTAGCAGGTGGTCTTGTCGTTGACGAGCACGCGTACGCCGTAGATGTCGAAGACCTGCGAAAAGGTGTAGTGCTTCTCCTTCATCTTCTTGTAGACGGAGTACACGGTCTTCTCGCGACCGCTCACCGTGGCCGCGATGTTCGCGTGCACCAGCCCCTCGCGGATCACGTCGAGCAGGCGGTTCATGACCTCGCGCCGATTGCCCCTCGCGGTCTTGATCGCGCCCGCGAGAATCCGATAGCGCATCGGGTAGAGGTGCTTGAACGACAGGTCCTGCAGCTCGAGGAACAGCGAGTTGAGGCCCAGGCGGTTGGCGATCGGCGCGTAGATCTCCAGGGTCTCGCGCGCGATGCGCTTGCGATGCGCCGGCGCCATCGCGTCGAGCGTGCGCATGTTGTGCAGGCGGTCGGCGAGCTTGATCAGGATGACGCGCACGTCGCGCGCCATCGCGAGCAGCATCTTGCGGAAGCTCTCCGCCTGCGCGTCCTCGCGCGAGGCGAACTCGATCTGGTCGAGCTTGGAGACGCCATCGACCATCTCGGCGACGGATTTGCCGAACGTGGTCTCGATCTCGCTGCGCGTGACCTTGGTATCCTCCATCACGTCATGGAGGAGCGCGGCGGCGAGGCCCTCAGCGTCGAGCCGCCACTGCGACAGGATGCTCGCGACCGCGAGCGGATGCGTGATGTACGGCTCGCCGGATTTGCGGAACTGGCCGCGATGCGCGGTCTCGGAGAATTCGAATGCACGCTCGACGAGCGCGATATCGGGCGTCCCCAGGTAGTGCCCGAGATGTCGGGTGAACTCGGTGATCTCGGAGGTGGGCATCAATGAACCGACGCAGGGGCGATTCGCTGGGGCGCTGTCGGCGAGCGGCCTCGGTGTTGCGCCCCTCGCGCCGGGATCGCACGCACGCGAGCACCTGCGCGCGCTGGTGCAGAAACGGGCGAGAGGCCCCGCGTGCGCGGATCGCAGCGGAGTCCGAGTCGACGCGGCGAGTTCGACGCGCGACTGCGCCGTTCACGCTTCATGGCCCGACAAGGATGCGGCGCGTCGGCGCTCGCCGGCACAAAACGACACAATGCAAGTGGCGCGTGGCTCCCAGCCTTCGAGTCGATCACAGTATCGCAGGTGGTGGCGCTTCATGTCGCGTTCAACGTTTCACGCCACGGTGTGCAAGGACGGCCCTCAGGCTTGCGGCGGGACCTTGGCCAGCATCTCGATACCGACCTTGCCCGCAGCCACCTCGCGCAGCGCGATCACCGTGGGCTTGTCGCGATCGGCGTCGAGCATCGGCGCGGCGCCGGAGGTGATCTGGCGTGCGCGATTGGTCGCGGCGAGCGTGAGCTCGAAGCGGTTGGGGATTCGGGCGAGGCAATCCTCGATGGTGATGCGGGCCATGACGCTCCTTCAGGGTTCGGGTTGGATGAGCTCGGCGAGGACCCGTGCGTGTCGCACGCTTTGGCGTCGCGCGGTGAGACGCGCGGCCCGCACGATCACGGACAAGTCGTCGACGGCCCTCGCAAAGTCCTGATTCATAATAACATAATCAAAGCTTCCGGCGTGTCGGATCTCCTCGCGCGCAGCCTCGAGGCGCCGCCGGATGACTTCGGGCGAATCCTGTCCGCGCTTTTGCAGCCGTTCGCGCAGCGCCTCGATCGACGGCGGCAGGATGAAGATGTGCACCGAATCGGGAATGAGCATGCGCACCTGCGCGGCGCCTTGCCAATCGATCTCCAGCAGGACGTCCTGCCCGCTCGCGACCTGCGACTTGAGCCAGGTGCCGGAAGTCGCGTACCAGTTACCGTGGACAAACGCGTGCTCGAGAAATTCGCCGCGCGCCTTGAGCTCCTCGAAACGAGGCAGCTCGACGAAGTGATAGTGCACGCCGTCGACTTCCCCGGGTCGCGGCGGCCGGGTGGTATACGACACCGAGAGGCGAATGCCGGGCTCGCGTTCGAGCAGCGCGTTGACCATGCTGCTTTTTCCCCCGCCCGAGGGCGCGGCGACCACGAACAGGCATCCGGAAGCGGGCGGGCCGACGGTGGTGATGGTCATACTTGGCTGATCGATGGGGCGATCGCGGCCGCGGTTGCCCGCGGCGCGCGCCAATCGACTGTGTTCCTCATTCGATGTTCTGCACCTGCTCGCGCATCTGCTCGATCGCGACCTTCAGCTCGAGCGACGCCTGCGACAGCTCGGTATCGACCGATTTGGAGCCCAGCGTGTTCGCCTCCCGATGCAGCTCCTGCGCGAGGAAATCGAGCCGCTTGCCGGCGCTGCCGCCCTGCGACAACACCCGCCGCACTTCGGCGGCGTGGGTCGCCAGCCGGGCGATCTCCTCGGCCACGTCGATCTTGCTCGCGAACAGCGCCAGCTCCTGCTTCAGCCGATCTTCGCCGGGATCAAGCCCGGCTTCCTTGAGTCGTGCGCCGAGCTTCTCGAGGTACGCGCTATGTACCGCGGCGATACGGGGCGTCACGCGTGCGACCTGGGCGTCGATATCGGCACAGCGCTGGAGGAGCACTTCCTTCAGCTTGGCGCCCTCGCGTGCCCGCGCGCCCGCCAGGTCGGCCAGCGCCCGGTCCACGAGCGCCATGGTGATCGCCGTCATCTCTTCGGGCGCAAGCGACGGCTCGGCCAGCACGCCAGGCCAGCGCAGGATGTCGGCGGCCGCGAGCGGAACGGCGCCCGGCACCAGCTTCTGCACCTCCGCGGCGGCCCGCGCGAGCTGAGTGACGCGCGCGACGTCGACGTTGACACCATTCGCGCCCACGGCGGCGCGCGCCAGAGAGACGCGGCACTCGACTTTGCCGCGCCTGATCTCGGCTGCCAGTCGCTCGCGCAGCGACGGTTCCAGCGCCCGCAGCTCCTCGGGCAGCTTGACGGTGAGATCGAGGTAACGATGGTTGACCGAGCGCAGCTCCACCGAGATCGACAATCCGGGCAGCTCCCTGGTCACCGCCGCGAATCCCGTCATGCTGAGGATCATGGAGCGGGCCCTGAAAAGACAAGCAAACTGCGGCGGCAGGCCCGGTTCGACAGCCGAAGCACGTTGATTTGGACACAAACCCGCGCGCGTTTGGCGCATAGGGCGGGCGGCTGGGAAGTTTTCCGCCGGATCGAATCGCAGTGCACCCTGCGTGCGCGCGCCTTTACATCGGAGGTGGGCATCGGGACAATGTATGCGTTCTACGTCCCGCGCGCAAGGCAACCGGGCGTTTCTGGCACGCGAATTGCGGGCATCCGGAACGCGCTGCGTGAGGCGCCCCGCTTTTTCATCCAACGATGCCCGTCACCAACCAGTCGCTTCCCGGCGGCTACCAGCTCCTCAACTACCGGATCGACCGCCAGATCAGCCGTGGCGGGTTTTCGATTGTCTATCGGGCGTTCGACGAAACCGGGCAGCCGGTCGCCATCAAGGAATACCTTCCGGCATCGCTCGTGCTGCGCACCGAGGGCGACATCGTGCGCGCGAGCTCCGCGGAGAACCTGACTTCGTTCCGCTACGGAATGAAATGCTTTTTCGAGGAGGGCCGCGCGCTCGCCAAGATCAATCACCCCAACGTCGTGCGCGTTCTGAACTTCTTTCGCGCCAACGAAACGGTGTACATGGTGATGCGCTACGAGCGCGGACGCACGCTCCAGCAGCAGATCCAGATGCGCCAGGACCAGATGTCCGAGCGCTTCGTGCGCCACGTGTTCATGCACCTGCTGAACGGGCTGCGCGAAGTGCATACGCACAAGCTGCTGCACCTCGACATCAAACCGGCCAACATCTACCTGCGCACCGATGGATCGCCGGTGTTGCTCGATTTTGGCGCCGCGCGCCAGACGCTGACGTCGAATCGGCCCAAGCTCGCGCCCATGTACACGCCGGGATTCGCGGCACCCGAGCAATATCGCGAGCCCGACCGCCTCGGCCCGTGGACCGACGTATACGGCACTGGCGCGTCGATGTTCGCGTGCCTCGCGGCGTTCGCGCCGCAGGCCGCCGATGCTCGAATGCAGGAAGACCACCTGGTGTCCGCGAAGAAGATCTGGTCGGGGCAATACTCCGACAACGTCCTCGAGGTGATCGACTGGTGCCTGCGCCTGGATCCGCTCGAGCGTCCGCAGAGTGTGTTCGCGCTGCAGCGGGCGATCCGCGACATTCCCCCCAAGAAGCGCAAGCTCACTTTCTTCGGCAATCTGAAGAGGATGCTGTTTTCGGAGATCGGGGCGTAGCGGCCCAAAGTTGCACGATGCGGCACACTCCGGGGCTTCGATGGCGGTCGCGTCGAGTCGCACGATAACCCTGGGCCGAATGGGAGCTCGACTTACCGGCTTGGGGCGGCCCTGAGCCGGCGACGAGACCAGGGCGCGAAGAATCCGCAGGCGGGCAAAACGAAGCGGCGCGCAGAAAACAACATTGCAGCGGACGGGAGTTAGGGACCGTTCATGAAAACGTAACGAGGAGTCCAGCAAAAGCGGTAGCATCATGGGTTGGCGGCGGGGGGCTTCTTGCAAGCGCCCCGAAGGGAGCCGCGGGGTAATAAGAGCCGCTCACGAGACGGCAATTTTTCGATGCGGTTCACCATCTTCCAGGAATCCCGCAAGGGCTCGCGCAAGATCAATCAGGACCGGGTCGCGTACACGTATTCGCGCGACACGCTGATGCTCGTCGTCGCGGACGGGATGGGTGGACACGCCGGCGGCGAGATCGCTGCACAGATCTGCGTGCGGCTGTTCGTCGAGCGCTTCCAGCAGGAGGCCAAGCCGATTCTCAAGAATCCGCTGCGCTTCCTGCAGGAAACCATGCTGCGCGCACACGCCGCGCTGGGCTCGTACGCCAACCAGTTCTCGATGCTGGAAACGCCGCGCACCACCTGTGTCGCGGTGCTGGTCCAGGCGAACCACGCGTACTGGGGACACGTCGGCGACTCGCGCTTCTACCTGTTCCGCCAGGGTGCGCTCATCGGGTCGACCAAGGACCACTCGAAGGTGCAGTACCTCGTCGATCAGGGCATCATCGCGCCTGACGAAGTGAACGTGCATCCCGACCGGAACAAGATCTTCAGCTGTCTGGGCGGTCTGGTGGACCCGGTGATCGACCTCTCCAAGCGTACGCCGTTGCGCAACGGCGATATCCTTGTGCTTTGCACCGATGGACTGTGGAGCGTGATGCCGCACGGCGAGATGGCGACGCTGCTCACCTCGACGCCAATCCTCAAGACCGCGCCGCAGATGCTGCGCGAAGCGGAGCGACGCGGCGGGCCCGACGGCGACAACCTGTCGGCGATCGTGGTGCGCTGGGGACCCGAGACGCTCACCGACGAACCGTCCACGACGATCACCGAAACCCTCGGCCTGGGCGAATTCGCCACTCAGATCGACAAGACCCTGACACTCACCGACCGCAAGGGTCCGCAACGCGACCTGACCGATGATGAAATCGAGCGTGCGATTGCGGAAATCCAGTCGACGATTCAGAGGTATCGGAAGTGATGAAGTTCGAAACGGCGTGGTTGGCAGTTGGT
>DATKLH010000371.1:0-5082 GCA_035542515.1 Casimicrobiaceae bacterium | reverse complement strand
AGTCCCCACGAGCGTTTGAGTCAAACGAGCTGCCGTCCGACCGCATGCCAGTCCCTAATCCCTGACCCCCAATCCCGCAGTTGGACGTTATGCGCTACATCAGCACCCGCGGCGCCTGGAGCGACAATCCGCAACCGTTTCGCGCGATCCTCCTCGAAGGGCTCGCACCCGATGGCGGGCTGGCCGTCCCGCAGGAATACCCGCGATTCTCCAGCGAAGAGCTCGCGGGCCTGCGCGGACTCGACTACCCATCGCTTGCGTTCGCGGTGTTGTCGCGGTTCATGGACGACATCCCGCCGTCGGACCTGCGCAGCATCATCGATCGCACCTACACCGCGCACATCTTCGGCAGTCAGGACGTCACGCCGCTGCTCACGCTCGAGCCCGGTTTGCATCTTCTGCGTGTTTCCAACGGTCCTACGCTCGCGTTCAAGGACATCGCGCTGCAGTTGCTCGGCAACCTGTTCGAGTACGAGCTCGAGCGCAAGCGCGGCACGCTCAACATCGTCGGCGCGACCTCCGGCGACACGGGAAGCTCGGCCGAGTATGCGATGCGCGGCAAGCATCGCGTCAACGTCTTCATGCTCTCGCCGCACGGCCGGATGAGCCCGTTCCAGCAGGCGCAGATGTACGCGCTGCACGAGCCCAACATCTTCAACCTGGCCGTGCAAGGGACCTTCGACGATTGCCAGGACCTGGTGAAGGCGATCGCAGGCGATGCCGCGTTCAAGGCGCGCCATCGCATCGGCGCGGTGAACTCGATCAACTGGGCGCGCGTGGCCGCCCAGGTCGTGTACTACTTCAAGGGCTACTTCGCCGCCACCGCCGGCAACGACGAGCCGGTTGCTTTCGCGGTGCCGTCTGGCAACTTCGGCAACATCCTCGCAGGTCACGTCGCGCGCGAGATGGGATTGCCGATCGCGCGGCTGATCCTTGCGACCAACGAGAACGACGTGCTCGACGAGTTCTTCCGCACCGGCCGCTATCGGCCGCGTCCTGCGGCGGAAACGCACGCGACCTCGTCGCCGTCGATGGACATCTCCAAGGCTTCGAACTTCGAGCGCTTCATCTTCGATGTCGAACAACGCGACCCGGCTCGGGTGCGCCGCCTGTGGCAAGAGGTCGAGCGCGAAGGCGGATTCGACGTGCGATCGACGCCGGCGTGGCGCGTCATCGAGCAGTGCGGCTTTCGATCCGGGCGCAGCGCGCACGCGGATCGCATCGCGACCATCCGCGATGTCTACCAGCGCTACGGCATCGAGATCGATCCGCATACCGCCGATGGCGTCAAGGTCGGGCGCGAGCTTCGCTCCGTCGACACGCCGCTCATCTGCATCGAGACCGCGCTGCCTGCCAAGTTCGCCGCGACGTTGCGCGAAGCGCTGGGCCGCGAGCCGGAGCTCCCGCAACCGTACCGCGATCTGTTGCAACGCCGCCAGCATTGCGAGGTTGTCGGCGTGGATGTCGCAACGGTGAAGCGGTTCATCGAAGAGCACGCTCTCGGGCCCTGAGGTCGCGCGATGTTGCATCTGCTGAGCGAGCTTCGCCGCAATCTGCGCGCTGGCGCGCGCCTGGCATTCGGCCTGCCGGTGGATCTGCTGTCGTTTCGGATCAACCTCGGCGCGCTGCTGATTCTCATCGCGCTGTCGTTGTTGATCGATGTTGCCGCCGGCTGGGTCGTTGCCGCACCCGGTGCCCGCTTCTCGTTTTTCGCGTTGCCGAACTTCACACTTGCGGCGGCGGTGTTCGTCGTGACCGTGGCGCTGCTCGGCGTTGCGCTAGGAGCGCCGAACTTCGCGCTGGCCTGCGCAGTGCTCGTCTACGCTGCCTCACCCTGGGTCCAGCTTGCGCAAACCGCCTATCGTCTGGTCGCTGCGCAGCCGGCGCGCGGCGCCGCGATCGTATGGGTGGCGTGGACGATCATCACGCTGTGGCTCGTGCTGGTGATCATGCGCGCGATCGCACTGGCCCTTCCCCGGCACGGCTTCGCACATTGGCCGCGCGTGACGATCGCCGCTCTCGCGATTTTCGGGGCGACGTTCGCCGCGGAAAGCTATTTCGGACCCGCGCAGTGGTGGTACGCGGCAAGGCAGGGACGCGGCGAGGATTACTCGCGCATCCTGTCGGAGGAGGCGCTGTCGCGCCAACCCCAGATCCTCCGCGATGCGCTCGACGCCCTCGCGCCGCAGCGACCCGGCGTGGTCGACCTCTACTTCGTCGGCTTCGCGCCGTATGCCGACCAGGATGTCTTCCGCAAGGACGTCGAGATGGCGAGCGCGGTGGTCGACGAGCGTTTCGACGGCAAGGGTCGCTCGGTCCTGCTGGTCAACAACCCGCGCACCGTGCTCAGCGCGCCGCTCGCGACGGCGACCAACCTGCGCGCGACGCTGCAGGCGGTAGGACGCAAGATCGATCCGGAAGAGGACGTCGTGCTGCTGTTCCTGTCGAGCCACGGTACGCACGATCATCGCCTCGCCGTGCACTTTCCACCGTTGCGGCTCAACGATGTCACGCCCGCTGCGCTCAAGTCGATGCTCGACGATGCGGGCATTCGCTGGCGCATTGTGGTCATTTCGGCGTGCTACTCGGGTGGCTTCATTCCGGCGCTTGCGGACGATCGCACGCTGGTGCTCACCGCGGCGGCCACCGATCGCACCTCGTTCGGCTGCGCGGACGACAGCGACCTCACCTATTTCGCCGACGCGCTGTTCAACCACGCCCTGCGTCACCAGTTGTCGCTCCCCGACGCTTTCCGCCAGGCCCGTGAGCTCGTGAAGCAGCGCGAGAACGACGAGCATCTTTCGCCGCCTTCGGAGCCGCAGATGTCGATAGGCCCGGCCATCGAGCGCAAGCTGCCGGTGCTCGAAACGCGCTTGCGGCAACGCCTGGCGGGGTCGGCCACGTGCGATTCCAAGCCGTGCTGAAGCTGCGCCGGGCAGCCCTTTATCGATCCCGATGATCTATTTCCTGCGCGCGCTGGCGCGCAACCTCGCCGCGGGCCTGCGCCTTGCGACACTTTTTCCTCGGGTCGAGCGGGCATCTTTCCGTTTCGATCTCGCCCAACTCATCGCGCTGACGGTCGTTTCCGCACTGATCGACATCGTCACCGATTGGCTCGGCGCCGACGCGCAAGCGGTGTTCTCCTGGGCGGGCCTGCAAGGCGAGGTGTATGCGTTCGGATTGATGCTCCTGACCAGCGCGCTGCTCGCAGCGCTATGGCGCGACGCCAGGTTGTTCGTGGCGCTGCCGATCATGGTGATGGCCGGGGTGATCGTCGTGCAGATCGTGCATGGACTGCCGTTGGCCTGGCCGGATGCGCTGTCCGAGGATGCCGAGAACGACTTCGACCTCGCCGTCGGTGTGTGGATGGCGCTGATGTGCATGCGTGCCGTTTACATTGCGGCGGCGGCGCCGCGGTTGCATCGCGCGCTGCGCGCTTTCGCCGGCGGACTGCTGCTCGTCATGCCGCTGTGGTTCGCGCCATTGCTGGGACCCGAGGAGGGCTGGTGGAGCGACGAGTCGGCGCCAGCGGATGAAAACGCGGCGCCAAGCCCCGCCTCCGAGCCGGTGCTGGCCGCGCAGCAGTTCCTGCTCGATCACGCGCTCGACGAGCTCGAGGACCAGCGCGACGGGATCACCGACCTGTACTTCGTCGCGTTCGCGCCCGACTCGCGACGCGACGGATTCCGCCTCGACGTCGAAGCGGCTCAACGGGTGATGGACGAGCACTGGGGCACCAGCGGACGATCGATGGTGCTGGTCAACAGCCCGCGCACCGTTGCCGAATATCCGTTCGCGACCATCACGCATCTCAACAAGACGCTCGGCGAGCTCGGCGACATCATCGATCCCGACAACGACGTGGTGATGATCTATCTCGCCGGCAGCGCGACATCCGATCACGCGCTCAATGCGGTCCATCCGCCGCTCGATCTGGTATCCCTCACGCCTGCAGGGCTCAAGCAATTGCTCGATAGCGCCGGCATTCGCTACCGCGTGATCGTGGTGTCTGCCTGTTACAGCGGCGCCTGGATCGACGCGCTCAAGGACGACTCCACGGCGATCGTCGCCTCCAGCGCTGCGGATGCGCACGACCCCGGCTGCGACGGCAGCGATGAACGCACCCGCTTCGGCGCTGCTTTTTTCGATCGCGGCATGGCGCGCGTGGGCAATCTGGAGCAGGCGCTCGCGCAGGCGCAGGCTGCGTTGGGCGAACAAGGCGTGCATGCGGTTGCCTCGGTGGGCAGCGCCATCAAACCGAAGCTGGAAGGTCTCGGCCAACGCAACGGCGGCCCGAAGACGCTGGCGCGTCATCAGCACAGGATGGCGCGTCCGGCCTGAGCGCTCTTGCGCTACCATGCGGCCCGTTCACCGGCGCGACCTACAATACCTGCCGGCGATCGACCCTTTCCCTGGAGGAACCCATGCGGCGTTGGATTTCCATCATCGTGGCGGCGCTGGCCGCCATCACCTTTGCGGCGCCGGGCTTCAGCCAAGCGCTCGAGAAGACCAAGCTCACCATCGGCGTGGGCGGCAAGTCGCTGTTCTACTACCTGCCGCTGACGATCGCCGACACGCAGGGCTATTTCAAGGCCGAAGGCCTCGAGGTCGAGCTCAACGACTTCCCCGGCGGCGCGCGCGCGCTGCAGGCGCTGCTCGGCGGCAGCGTCGACGTCGTGTCCGGCGCGTACGAGCACACGATCACGCAGCAGGCGAAGGGGCAGGCGATCCAGGCGGTCATCCTGCAGGGCAAGTACTCGGCGATCGTGCTGGTGATGAGCAAGGCGAAGGCGGCGCAGTACAAGTCGCCGAAGGACCTGAAGGGCATGAAGATCGGCGTGACCGCGCCGGGCTCGTCGACCAACATGTTCGTCAACATCCTGCTCGCCAAGGCGGGGCTCAAGCCCGACGACGTGGCGATCATCGGCGCCGGCGCGGGCGGCGGCGCGGTCGCAATCATGCAGCGCGGCGAGATCGACGCGATGTCGAACCTCGACCCGGTGATCTCGATGCTCGAGGCCGGCGGCGACTTCGTGCCCGTCATCGACACCCGCACGTCGAAGGGCATGCAGGAGGTCTACG
>DATKLH010000370.1:0-2642 GCA_035542515.1 Casimicrobiaceae bacterium | reverse complement strand
AAACAAGCGCCAATCCGGTACGCCCGCTGGTGCTCGCATCGACCTCCCGCTACCGCGCCGAACTCCTGGCGCGAGTCGGCCTGCCGTTTTCGACCGACGCGCCGAACGTGGACGAATCGCCGCGTCCCGGCGAATCGCCGGCGCAAACCGCGCTGCGCCTTGCGGAAGCGAAGGCGCGCGAAGTGGCCGGCCGGCATGCGAATGCGCTGGTGATCGGGGCCGATCAGGTCGCGGACGCCGACGGACGCATCGTGGGAAAGGCCGGCGTGCACGAGCGCGCCGTGGAGCAGTTGAGTCGGTTGTCCGGGCGAACCATCGTGTTTCACACCGGCATCGCGTTGGTCGACGCGGCGAGCGGACGCTGCCAGGCTCAGCGCGTGGACGTCGCGAGCACGTTTCGTCCGCTGACGCGCGATGCGATCGAACGTTACCTGCAGCGCGAGCGACCCTACGACTGCGCGGGTTCGGTGAAAGTCGAGGCACTCGGCATTGCGCTGTTCGAGAAGATCGTCAGTGACGACCCGACGGCGCTGATCGGATTGCCGATGATCGCGCTGGTCTCGATGCTTGCGCGCGAAGGCGTCGACGTGCTTGCCGAACCACCGCTTTGACGTGAAGGGTTCGCTGTACCTCGTCCCCAACCTGCTCGGTGCGGTGGAACCGGTCCGCGTCCTGCCGCAAGCGACCATCGACATCGCACGCGAGCTGCGTCACTGGGTGGTCGAGACGCCGAAGGCCGCGCGCGCGTTCCTCAAGTCGCTCGGGCCCGAAGTCCCGATCGCGACGATCGACATTCGCGCACTCGGCGAGCATGCGCGCATCGACGAACTGCTCACTCCAGCGCGCGCCGGAGCCGACATCGGATTGCTTTCCGACGCGGGATGTCCCGGCGTTGCCGATCCCGGGGCCGATCTCGTCGCTGCGGCCCATGCGGCCGGCATGCGTGTCGTGCCGCTGGTGGGTCCTTCCGCGGTGCTGCTTGCGCTCATGGCGGCCGGCATGAACGGGCAACGCTTCGCCTTTCACGGCTATGTGCCAGCGAAGGCGGAGGCCCGTGCCGCTGCGCTGCAGAAGCTCGAGCGCGAATCGCAGGCGCTGCGACAAACGCAGGTCTTCATCGAGACACCGTATCGCAACGTCGCGCTGCTGGAAACCGCACTGCAGGTGCTCAAGACTTCGACCGTGCTTTGCGCAGCGGTGGATCTGACGCTGCCGACCGAGACGATCGTGCGACGCAACATCGCCGCCTGGCGCGGCCATGACCTCAAGGGGTTCGACAAGCGGCCTGCGATGTTCCTGATGCAGGCGTGAAGCAAACGCTACGGCGATGGGCTATGGGCCCATGCAACCGGCGTAGCACTCTAATGGATCGGCGTGCCTCGAATGGATCGGCGTGCCTCGAATGGATCGGAGCGCCTCGACACGCGCCGCGACATCATGGTTGGGGCATCGCACATCGCTTCCTGAAGTCGCGAGTGCGGCCCATCGCCTGTCGCCTGTCGCCTATCGCCTATCGCCTATCGCCTATCGCCTATCGCCTATCGCCTATCGCCGTTTCAACTATTGATATAACTCTTGAGCATCGACACTTCCATGCTCTGTTCCTCGTACACCGCCTTCGCGACGTCATGGAACGAGACCACGCCCTGTAGCATCTTGCCATCCATCACGGGTACATAACGCGCGTGACGCTCGAGCATCATGCGGCGCAGTTCCATGACATCCATGTTGGGCGCTGCGACGACCGGATCGGGAACATGAATGTCGCACACGGCGAGTTTGTCGAGCGTTCCACCGCGCTCCGACAGCGCGCGCAGAACCTCGGCGAAGGTGAGGATGCCGATCATGCGGCCCCGGTCCATGACCACTAGGGATCCGATGTCGTGCTGCGCCATCACTTGCACGGCGGCCATGACGCTGCCCTCGGGCGGCGTGGTGAACAGCGTGTTGCCCTTGATGCGCAGGATCTCGCTTACCAGCATGGTCTCCTCCGGCGTAACGACTGTGCCAACCACGACTTGAGGTTACTCCCGCCGCTGCTGCGAGCGCAACCCGCTACTTGTACAAAATGCCCGGCAACCATAACCCAATGCCGGGGAACATGTAGAGCAGGAACAGCGCGAGCACCTGGATCCCCATGAACCGCATCATGCCCGCGAAGATCGCGTTCAACGTGACGTGGGGGGGCGACACGCCCTTGAGGTAGAACGCTGCCATCGCCACCGGCGGGGACAGGAACGCCGTCTGCAGATTCAGCGCAACCAGCAGACCGAAGAACAGCGGGTCGATGTGGAAGTGCCCGAGCAACGGGATGAAGATGGGCATGAAGATCACGATGATCTCGGTCCACTCGAGCGGCCACCCAAGGAGGAAGATGATGACCTGCGCGAGGAGCATGAACTGCACCGGCGTCATCTCGAGGGAGAGCACCCACGAGTTGATGATCACCTGCCCGCCGAGCAGCGCGAACGCCGCCGAGAAGATCGACGAGCCGACGAACAGCCAGCAAACCATCGCCGTGGTCTTGGCGGTGAGGAACACCGACTGCTTGATACGCTCCCAGTCGAGCGTGCGGGCGTGCCAGCCGAGCAGGAACGCCCCGGCGGCGCCGATCGCCGCCGATTCGGTGGCCGTCGTGATGC
>DATKLH010000369.1:0-6309 GCA_035542515.1 Casimicrobiaceae bacterium | reverse complement strand
GTTTGTCACGCCGGACGCACAACCGTTTGTCACGCCGGACGCACAACCGTTTGTCACGCCGGACGCACAACCGTTTGTCACGCCGGACGCACAACCGTTCGTCCGCGCGCCTCATAGGGGTTATCGCACGACCAGCGCAGGCCGCCCCACGCCGGTCGTGGTGAATTCAGGCCGGGCAAAAGTATCGTGCGACCCGCCGCATGCGCGCCCTATGAAGCGCTACGGCCTACTGGCGCGCGAAACTTTTGCCCGATACGGCTACATTCTCTCGATCATCGCCTGCCCGAACCCCGAGCAGGACACCTGCGTCGCGCCTTCCATCAGCCGGGCGAAGTCGTAGGTCACGACCTTGTCGGCGATGGCCGCCTCGAGGCTGTCGGTGATCTTCTTCGCCGCTTCCTTCCAACCCATGTGGGTGAGCATCATCTCCGCGGAAAGGATTTCGGAACCCGGGTTGACGTAGTCCTTGCCGGCGTACTTGGGCGCCGTGCCGTGCGTCGCTTCGAAGTTCGCGACCGCGTCCGACATGTTGGCCCCCGGCGCGATGCCGATGCCACCGACCTCCGCCGCGAGTGCGTCCGAGATGTAGTCGCCGTTCAGATTGAGCGTCGCGATCACGTCGTACTCCGCCGGACGCAGCAGGATCTGTTGCAGGAATGCATCCGCGATGACGTCCTTGACGACGATGTCGCGGCCGCTGCGCGGGTTCCTGAACGACAACCATGGTCCGCCGTCGATCGGCTTGGCACCGAACTCGCGCTGCGCAAGCGCGTAGCCCCAGTCGCGGAAGCCGCCTTCGGTGAACTTCATGATGTTGCCCTTGTGCACCAGCGTTACCGAGCGGCGATCGTTGTCGATCGCGTACTGGATCGCCTTGCGCACGAGGCGCTCGGTTCCCTCGACCGACACCGGCTTGATGCCGATCGCGGAGCTCGCGGGGAAGCGGATCTTCTTGACGCCCATCTCCTTGACGAGGAAGTCGACGATCTTCTTCGCGCCTTCGGATTGTGCCGGCCACTCGATGCCCGCATAGATGTCCTCGGAGTTCTCGCGGAAGATCACCATGTCGACCTTCTCCGGCGCCTTCACCGGCGAGGGCACGCCGCGGAACCAGCGCACCGGACGCAGGCAGACGTAGAGATCGAGTTGCTGGCGCAGCGCGACGTTGAGCGAACGGATGCCGCCGCCGACCGGCGTGGTGAGCGGGCCCTTGATCGACACCACGTACTCGCGAAGGATGTCGAGCGTCTCGTCGGGAAGCCATACATCGGGGCCGTAGACCTTGGTCGACTTCTCGCCGGCGTAGGTCTCCATCCAGTGGATCCTGCGCTTGCCGCCGTAGGCCTTCGCCACCGCGGCGTCGACCACCTTGATCATCACCGGCGTGATGTCGAGGCCGGTGCCGTCGCCCTCGATGTACGGGATGATCGGATTGTCGGGCACGTTGAGACTAAAATCCGGATTGACCGTGATCTTCGCGCCGCCGGACGGCACCTTGACGTGTTGGTACATGGAGTCTCCTGGGAAAGCCGGATGCGCCCGCGGCCGCGCGGCAGGTCTCGCCTGAGGTCCTGCCGGAAACCCTAAATTATCGCCGATATTGGCACCCCTCGCCACGCGCCGGGATGATCGAGCGCAAACGCGGCACTCGCGTGTCATCCTGTTCAACAAGCCGTACGGTGTGCTCTGCCAGTTCAGCGCTGTACCTCCGCGCGCGACGCTCAAGGACTTCATCGCCATTCCGGATGTCTATCCCGCAGGTCGTCTCGACGCCGACAGCGAAGGGCTGGTCGTGCTGACCGACGACGGCGCGCTGCAGGCGCGGCTCGCCCAGCCCCGTTACAAGGCGTGGAAGACCTACTGGGTCCAGGTGGAGGGCGCTCCGGATGACGGTGCGCTCGATCGTCTGCGACAGGGAGTCAAGCTCAGTGACTTCACCTCGGCACCGGCGCGTGCGCGGATCATTCGCCAGCCCGCGGGCCTTTGGCCGCGCGATCCTCCGATTCGCTATCGCGCGAGCATCCCCACCCATTGGATCGAGCTCAAGCTGCGGGAGGGTCGCAATCGCCAGGTTCGACGCATGAGCGCCGCGGTCGGCCTGCCGACGTTGCGACTGGTGCGCGCGAGCGTGGGGCCCTGGAGCGTCGATGGGCTGCGGCCGGGGGAGTGGCGGGATGCTTCGATGCTGTCGGTCGATGGCTGATGGCTGATGGCTGATGGCTGATGGCTGATGGCTGATGGCTGATGGCTGATGGCTGATGGCTGATGGCTGATGGCTGATGGCTGATGGCTGATGGCTGATGGTTGATGGTTGATCGTTGATGGTCCCTTGCCAGCACGTTTGCCTTGGTCAAAGCAACTGAATCCGCGAGGTGCGGCGCGCTGTTATTTCGAGGTCCGATGGGCTTGAGGCACTACGCCTAGTCGCATGCGACCATCAACCATCAACCATCGACCATCCACGCGCCCAAGCGTCCGGGCGCGAGGGCGCATGCGTGCTATCATCCGGCGCCGCCCGGCGTACCTCTTGCGCGCGCTCGAACTTCCGGGCGATCCAATCACGCGATGATCCGCCGACTGCTCGCCCGCCTCATGCCTCGCCGGGCCGCGCGCAAGCCCCGCATCCATTCCGCCGAGCATCATCCGGTCCGCCGCGACCAGCTTTCGCACGCGGCGCGTACGGTCATCAAGCGCCTGCAGGACGAGGGCTTCAAGGCGTTCATCGTCGGCGGCGCAGTGCGCGACCTCCTGCTCGGCATCGAGCCCAAGGACTTCGACATCGCGACCAGCGCCACGCCCGAGCAGGTCAAGCCGCTCTTTCGCAGGGCGTTCATCATCGGCCGCCGTTTCCGGCTGGTGCACGTGCACGTCGGCAACGAAGTGATCGAGGTCTCGACGTTCCGCGGCATGCAGACCGGCGACGACGCCACCGACGAGCACGGACGCCTGCTCTCCGACAACGTCTACGGCACGCAGGCCGAAGATGCACTGCGACGCGACTTCACGATCAACGCGCTTTACTTCGATCCCGCCGACGAGACGATCTGGGACTACACCGGCGGCCTCGCCGACATCCACGCGCGCAGGCTCAAGCTGATCGGCACGCCGATCACGCGTTACCGCGAAGACCCGGTGCGGATGCTGCGCGCGGTGCGCCTCGCTGCAAAGCTGGGCCTGGCGATCGAGCCCAAGACCGCCGAGCCGATCACACCGCTCGCGTCGTTGATGCAGAACGTTCCGCCGGCGCGGCTGTTCGACGAAATGCAGAAGCTCCTGCTCTCGGGACACGCGACCGAGACGCTGCGCAGCCTGCGCGCGCACGGCTTGTCTCATGGCCTGCTGCCGCTGCTCGACGTGATCCTCGAGCAGCCGCTCGGACAAAGGTTCATCGACGCGGCGTTGATCGACACCGATACGCGCGTGCGCGAGGACAAAGGCGTGTCGCCTTCGTTCCTGTTTGCAACGTTGCTGTGGCACGAAGTGCTCGCAACGTGGACCGCGGCGAAGAACCGCGGCGAGCGGCCGCTGCCGGCATTGTACGCGGCGATGGATCACGTCCTCGACGCGCAGGCGAAACGCATAGCGATTCCGCGCCGCTTCGAAGCGACCATCAAGGAGATCTGGTCGCTGCAGCCGCGCTTCGAGCAACGCGGTGGCCAGCGACCGTTCCGGCTGCTCGAGCATCCGCGCTTCCGCGCCGCGTACGATTTCCTCGCCTTGCGCGCCAAGAGCGGTGAAGCGCCGCAGGAGCTGCTCGACTGGTGGACGCGCTTCCAGGACGCTTCCACCGACGAGCGCGTTGCCATGTTGAAGTCGGACGAGGTGCCCAAGAAGCGACGTCGCTCGCGATCGCGCGGGCGCAAGCGCGCGCCGGAAGGCGGCGTAACGCCCGATGCGGCCGCGACCGCGTCGGTGTCGGGCGACGACGATGGCAACGCCGATCCGAGCGCATCCTGAGCGGCTGCGCAACGCAGCGATCGCGTATATCGGCCTCGGGAGCAATCTCGAACACCCGCGGCGTCAGATTGCACGCGCCATCGCGGCGCTCGCGCGATTGCCACGTACGCGCCTCGTCGCCGCATCGCCCAACTACACGACCGAGCCGATCGGAACCTCGACGCCGCAACCGCAATACGTGAACGCGGTGGTCGCGCTGTCGACGCGCCTGAGTCCGACCGAGCTGCTGCGCCGCCTGCTCGCGATCGAGCGACGCCAGCGACGCAAGCGCGATCCGCTCGGCGAGCGCAATGCGCCGCGGACGCTCGATTGCGATTTGCTACTATATGGACGCCGTCGACTGAAGCTTGCGCAGCTCACCGTGCCGCATCCGCGCATGCACCAGCGCGCCTTCGTGCTGCGGCCGTTGCGGGATATCGCGCCTGCGGCAACGATTCCCGGCCGCGGACTTGCGCGCCGTCACCTGCACGCGGTGCGCGACCAGCGCATCGCGCGCACACGCAGCCACGTTCTCCATTGAGCTTTCCCATGGACCTCGCGAGTTGCCGCTACGTCGTCGTGGAAGGTCCCATCGGTGCGGGCAAGACCAGCCTCGCGCGCGAGCTCGCGCATCGCCTCAACGCCGAGGCGCTGCTCGAGCAACCCGAGGACAACCCGTTCCTGTCGCGCTTCTACGACGACATGAGCCGCTTCGCGTTGCCCGCGCAGCTCACGTTCCTGTTCCAGCGCGTCGACCAGCTTCGCGGCCTCGCACAGCTCGACTTGTTCCGCCGGCCGCACATCGCGGATTTCCTGCTCGACAAGGATCCGCTGTTCGCGCGCCTCAACCTCACCGACGACGAGTACGCGCTGTACGACAAGGTGTATGCGCACCTGCGAACGCAGACGCCCACGCCCGACCTGGTGGTCTACCTGCAGGCACCGGTAGCGACGCTCATCGAACGAGTCCAGCGCCGCGGCGTAGCCTACGAGCGCGCGATCCCGCAGGAATATCTCGCGCGACTCGCGGATGCCTACACGCGCTTCTTCTACCAGTACACCGCCGCACCGCTGCTGATCGTGAACAGCGAGCGACTCAATTTCGTCGACAGCGTCGAGCACGTCGACCTGCTCCTGCAGCGCATCGCGAGCATGCGCGGCCGGCGCGAGTTCTTCAACCTTGGCGCACCGGCATGAGCGAGCCGTCCAGGACCACCCCTGCGGCCTACGCGGCCCCCACTTCGCAGGCACGCGTCACCGTTCCGGGCTTGCACACGATGGCGCGCGACGGCGTTCCGATCGCGATGCTGACCTGTTACGACGCGAGCTTCGCGGCGGTATGCGAGCGCGCGGGCGTCGACGTGCTGCTCATCGGCGATTCGCTCGGCAACGTGATCCAGGGCCGCAGCTCGACGATACCCGTGACGCTCGACGACGTCCTCTATCACACGCGCTGCGTCGCCGCGGGCGCGCAGCGCGCGCTGGTCATCACCGATCTGCCGATCGGAACCTACCAGGAGAGCCGCGAGCAGGCGTATCGATCCTGCGTGGCGGCGATGCAGGCGGGCGCCCACATGTGCAAGATGGAAGGCGGCGCGTGGCTCGCACCTACGGTCGAGTTCGTCGTCGCACGCGGCATCCCCGTGTGCGGTCACGTCGGCCTGTTACCGCAATTCGTGCACGCTTACGGCGGTTATCGCGTGCAGGGCAAGGGCGAAGCCGCAGCAGCGGTATTGCGCGCCGACGCGCACGCGATCAGCGACGCCGGGGCCGCGCTCATCGTCGTCGAATGTGTACCGCGCGCGCTCGTGGCAACGCTCGCTAGCGAGGTCAAGGCCCCCTTGATCGGCATCGGCGCCGGCCCCGATTGCGCGGGCCAGGTGCTGGTGATCTATGATGTGCTGGGAATCCAGCCGGGTCGGGCAGCGCGCTTCGTGCGCAACTTCGCGAAGGGTGCGGGTTCCATCGAAGATGCCATCGCCGCCTACGTGCGGGCGGTCAAGCAGCGGGAATTTCCCGCGGCGGAACACTGCTTCTGAAGGATCCCGCGATGGAAGTCATCCAGACCGCCGAGGCCCTGCGCGAGAAGCTCGCCAAACGCGGCCGCATAGCGTTCGTGCCCACGATGGGCAACCTGCACGCGGGCCACCTGACGCTGATGGACATCGCGCGCCGCCATGCCGACACGGTGGTCGCGAGCATCTTCGTCAATCGACTTCAGTTCGGGCCCAACGAAGACTTCGATCGCTATCCACGCACTTTCGAGGCCGATCGCGCAGGCTTGCAGAACATCGGCGTCGACGTGTTGTTCGCGCCCCTCGAGAATGTGATGTATCCGACGCCGCAGGTCTATCGCGTGCAGCCGCCGCCGCT
>DATKLH010000368.1:0-10198 GCA_035542515.1 Casimicrobiaceae bacterium | reverse complement strand
CAGTATCGACCAGCGCGATCGAGACGTCCAATATAATCGAATGCATCCATCGATATTTGGAAGGTATCGATCATGGAACTTCGCCAGATGCAGCAATTCGTCGCAGTCGCCGAGGCGCGGAGCTTCCGGCGCGCCGCGGAGCGCCTGCACATGGCGCAGCCGCCGCTCAGCCAGGCGATCCGCCGGCTCGAGCGCGAGCTCGAGGTGCGCCTGTTCAACCGCACCAGCCGCAACGTCGAGCTCACCGACGCCGGCAAGGCGCTGCTCGCCGAAGCGCGCGATGTGCTCGCCCGCGCCGACGCGGCCATCGTCGCGGCGCGCCAGGCCGCGCAGGGGCGCACCGGGCGGCTGCGCATCGGATTCACGGCCCCGTGGGCCTACGACATCGTCGTTCGCGCGGTCGCGGCCTTCCGGCGCCAGCACGATGCAGTGACGCTCACGCTGCGCGAGGGAACATCCTCCGAGCAGGTGAGCCTCCTGCTCGATGGCAGTCTCGATGTCGGATTCCTGCGCTTGCCTCACGACCACGACATCAAGGGACTGCAGACCAGGACGTTGCGCGCCGACGTGCTGTCGATCGTGCTTCCGCCATCGCATTCTCTTGTCCGCGCGCGGTCCCTGCCGCTCCGGCGTCTGCACAACGAAGCGTTCGTGCTGCCGCCCTTGCCGCAGGAGCACGGTCTCGAAGACTTGAGCTTGCGCGTGCAGATCACCCGACTGTGCGCCGAGTCGGGATTCCTGCCGCGCGTGGCGCAGGAGGCGAGCCGCATGGAGACCATCGTGCGGCTGGTGGCGGCCGGCTTCGGCGTCGCCATCGTGCCGGCGTGGACGCGTACGCAGTGGTCGACTGCCGCCACGTACGTCAGGCTGCAATCCGATTCACCTCTTGCGCGCCTGACGCTGGCCGCAGCGTGGTCGCCGGCGTCGACGTCGTCCGCGCGCGAGCGCTTCGTGGAGACGCTGCGCGGCATCGCGAAGCGATGAGCAGCGATGGCGACGCGACGCACCCGAGGTTCATTTCCACGACGAATAGCGTTGCTCGAGCCGCTTGACCGCTTCGGTCATGACAATTCCGAGCGCCGCGAGCGCGAGCACGACGACGAACACGTAGGCGGTCTCGAACATGTTCCCGTACTTGGTGAGCATGAAACCCATGCCGGAGAGGCCCAGGAACATCTGCGCGACGACCATCCCGATGATCGCCTGCCCGATGCCCAGTCGCAGGCCCGACATGATGAACGGGACGCTCGCCGGCATGATGATGCTGTGAAAGAGCTGGCGTTCGGTCGCGCCGAACGCGTGCGCCGTTTCGATGAGGTCGTTGGGAACGTTGCGCACCCCGGCGTAGGTGCTGAGCAGAACGGGGAACACGCTCGTGCCGAACACCACGACGATCTGCGCCGGCACGCCCAATCCGAACCAGATGATGATCAGCGGGATCAGCGCGATGCGCGGCACCACATAGAGCGCATTCACGTACGGATCGATCAGGTATTCGAAAGTCCGGAAGCGCCCCATCAGCAATCCGACCGGAACCCCGACGAGCATCGCCGCCGCGAAGCCGGCCAGGACGACGAGGATGCTGACCCCCAGCGCCTTGGGAAGCTCGCCGTTCCCGACCAGCGCGCCAAGCGCTTTGGCGATCGCCGTGGGCGTCGAAAGGAAGATCGGGTTGATGTTGCCACCGACGATCTGCCAGGCGAGCAGCACCACCAGCAGCGAGGCCGCGCGCAGCAGCCACTTGCGATACTCGTCGCGATCCATGCCGTTTACGCTCCTTCCCCGCCTGGCCCCGACGAGAACACCAGCGAGCGCAATTTCGCACGCAGCACCGAGAACTGCGGCTCCGCGCGCACATCGTAGGTCCAGCGCGGCTTGCGGAACGACACCGGGACGCTCTCGATGATGCGCGCCGGTCGCTCGCCGAGCACGACCACGCGATCCGACAGGTAGATCGCCTCGTCGATGTGATGGGTCACGAACACGACGGTCTTGCGCGTCTTGTCGACGATCTTCAACAGCTCGTCCCAGAGGAATTCTCCGGTCTGGGCATCGAGGCTGCCGAACGGTTCGTCCATCAGCAGCACGTCGGGCTCGGTGGCCAGCGCCCGTGCGATGCCGACGCGCTGGCGCATGCCGCCGGACAGCTCGTGGGGAAAGGCGAATGCGTAGTCCTTGAGTCCGACCAGCTCGACGTAACGCAACGCCGCGTCACGGCGTTGCGCTACGGGCGCGCGCTGCATCTCGAGCCCGAACTCGACGTTGCGCAGCACGTTGCGCCAGGGAAGCAGGTTGATGGCCTGGAACACCATCGCGCGCTCGCGTCCCGGCCGGCTGATGCGCCTGCCATCGAGCGTCACGCTTCCATCATCGGCGGGAACGAGGCCTGCGAGGATGCGAAGCAGGGTGGTCTTGCCGGATCCGCTCCCGCCGATGATGCTCACGAACTCGTTCGCACCCACGTCGAGATCGACGTTGCGCAGCACCGGTACGCGTTGCGCATCCTTCGCGCCGCGCCGAACGAAGCTCTTCGCCACGCCGCGTACCACGAGCTTCGCGTGCGTTCCGTTGTCGCGATCGGCCTCCCGCACGTAGCGAGCAGGCGTCGGGTCGCTCACTTCGCGGCGCCGACCTTCTTGATCGCGCGCTCGACGAACTCGGTCGTCGCCCACGCCTCGAATGGCGGTGCGCGCTGGATGATCTTGTACTGTGCCATCTGCTGGGAAGTGAAGTTGCCGGCCGTCTTGTTGAGCAACTCGCCGTTGGGATCCCAGGCGCCCTGCTCCTTGATCAGGTCGTAGGCCTGGGAGAGCGTCGCGCGTGTCTGTGGAGCGAGCAGCGGCACGGCGAGATCGAGGAACGACTCCTTGTTGAGCGCCTCGCGCGTCGCGAGCAGCTGTGCCGCGACGATGTTCTCCGCGATGTCGCCGTGCTCCTTGAGCCAGCTCTTCTTCGCCCAGAAGCACTTGAAGATCAGCTTGTCGAGGTCCTTCCCGGAGTTCGCGAACATGTGGTACTTGTTCCCGTTCTGCGCGATCAGTTGCAGAGCCTGGCCGGCCTGCAGCGCGACCGCTTGAACGCTGCCCGAGATCATCGCGTTCGCGCGCCCCGCGCCACCACCCGCCGAGACCCAACGCACCGACGCCGGATCGAGTCCGCGCACGGCCATCTGCATCGCCGGCACGTAATAGGTCGAATCGACCAGCGAGATGATGCCGACCGACTTGCCCTGCAGGTCCTTGAGATCCTTGATGCTGCTCTCGCCCACGAGGTAGAAGTAGGGGCGCGCGCCCGCCGCGAGGGCGAAGCATTGCACGTCCTGGCCCTTGTCGACCGCTTCCAGCCCCGCGGCGAGCGTTGCGATGCCGATATCCGATGCGCCCGTCAGCACCGCCTGAATTGCGCGCACCGCACCGGGCACGTACTCGATCTCGCCTTTGAGGCCGTACTTGTTGGGCAGGTAATAGTCGAAGGTCCGCACGTCGGGGATGGTGAGAATGTCCAGCGTGGTGCCGTTGGCGACTCGAATCGGCTTGGCCGCGCCCTGGGCCCACGCGCTCCCGCCAACCGATTGCAGCAACACCAGCGCAACGAGCGCCAGCGTGCGAGCCCAGCTACCGAACCCGTTTGTCATCGCGAATCTCCGCAGTGCCATGCATTGTCAATGGTGCGGCACACCGCGCACCAGTCGTCCCCAACCGGGGCTCCCCGTCACCTTGCCATTCTCCATCACGATTGCGCCGCGCACGATCGTCATCACGGCGCGTCCCCGATAGCGCCGACCCGAATAAGGCGACCAGCCGACCTTGGTATAGACCTCGTCATCGCGCAGCACACCCTCCTGCGTGAGATCGAGCACCGTGAAGTCCGCATCCGAATCGACCTGGATCGCGCCCTTGCGCGGATAGATGCCGAGCCGTCGCGCCGGATTCTCCGAGCCGACGCGAACCAGTGTTTCGAGCGACATGGCGCCCTCGGACACGCGTGTGAGGAGCGCCGGAAGGAAATGGTCGAGCTGCGGATTGCCGAACGGAACGCTCCACGCATCGGTCCAGCCCGGCTCGAGCTCGGCTCGCGTGTGCGGGGCGTGATCGGTGGCGAACACGTCGACCCAGCCATTGCGTACGCATGCGAAGATGCGCTCCTGGTTGTCGCGACCGATGCCGTAGGGCGTGCACTGCGGCCCCAGGCGCTCCATCTCCTCGACCGTATGCAGGATGTACTTCGGATTGACCTCCATGGTCAGCGCAACGCCCTCGTCCTTGGCGCGCTGGATGAGCCTGATGCCCGTTTCCGACCGAAGGTGCAGGATGTGCACGCGGGCGCGTGCCGCACGCGCCATCTCGACGAGCGTCGACATGGCCGTGTGGTCGGAGACGTAGTTCTCGCCGAAATACGCCTCCATGAACTCGCGGGGTCCCATCGTGCCCGCCGCCCACCGCTTGCGCGACTCGTGCTCGAAGATCTGCTGGTTCGCCGGATGCACCGCGCAGTACGACCCGTGCTCGCTCACGAGCTTGATGGTGTCGTAGAGAACGCCGTCGTCGCCGGTGAACAGCTCGGGGTCGTGCGGGTAATTGGATTTCGGGTCGCGCACCATGAAGATCTTCACGCCCACCGCGCCCGCATCGAGCATGGCCGGGATCTCGTCCGGACGCGTTGCGCCCGCATACAGCCCGTAATCGACCAGGCTCTTGCCTTGGATCGCGGCGAGCTTGTCGCGAAAGCGCGCATGCGTGTTGATGCCGGGCTTGTTGTTGGGCATGTCCACGACGCAGGTCACCCCGCCCGCCGCCGCGGCCATGCTGCCGGTGGTGAAGTCTTCCTTGTAGGTGAGGCCCGGATCGCGAAAGTGCACGTGCGTGTCGATGAAGCCGGGAACCACGACGCGTCCGGCAAGATCGACCACGCGCTCCGCCGACGGCGTCCAGCCGCTCGACGAAACGAATGCAATTCGGCCGTTGTCGACGCCGACGCTTGCAGCGATGCGTCCGCCCGGCGTCAGCCACTCGCCGCCGGTCAGCAGCAGGTCAACCGACGGCATGGCGAGCTTGTCCTGGGTACATGGGTGGGGGCGGACGCACTTGACTCATGCCGCCATCGGCAAGCCGGATTGCGCCATGCAACGATCGAGCGACGCGACGATGCGCTGCGGATCCAGCCCATCGGTGATGAACACCAGCGCCGAGCCCGACTGACCCTTCGGCAGGCGCGCCAGATGGCGCGGCGGATACATCAGATGTTGCACGCTGTGAATGACCAGCGGCCACGGATACCCGGCCACCTGCAGGACGCCCTTGAAGCGGAGCAGCGAGCGTCCATGCCGGTTCAGCATCGCCGTGAGCCATAGCGAGAAACGCGCCCAGTCGAGCGGCTCGTCGTAGGTCAACGCAACGCTGCGCAGCGACGCCTGGTGGCGTCCGCGCTCGGGCACCGTCAGCGACGGACGAGGCGCGTCGTCGCGTCGCTCGAACAGGCCGCCCATTGCGCTCGCCAAATCGGCGGCGGTATCGATGACTGCGATGGGATTCAGCGCACGTGCCATGGCCTTGATCTGCTCGACGCGGCGTCCATCGACGAGATCCGGCTTGGTGAGCACGATACGATCGGCGGCGCACAGTTGTCTGGCTGCTTCGCCGTAGTGGTCTAGCACATGATCGGCGTCGCGGCAGTCGAGCGTCGCGACCACGCTGCCGATCTCGAGGTATTCGTCGAGCACGTAGTCGGCGCGAATGGTATTGAGAATCGGCTCGGGACACGCGAGTCCCGAGGTCTCGATGATCAACTCGCGAAAGGGCCGCCCATGGCGTTTGCGCCGCGCGAGCAACGCACGCAGCGATTGCCCAAGGCGGTCAACCACCGTGCAGCACAGGCACCCGTCCGCGAGCACCTCGACAACGTCATCGGCGGCGCCGATGAGACCGTGGTCGAGACTGACCGCGCCGAACTCGTTGATCAGCACGGCCGTGTCATCGGCTGCCTTCGACGCGAGATAGCGCTGGAGCAGCGTGGTCTTCCCGCTGCCGAGGAAACCGGTCAGCAGGTGCACGCGCGTGCGCGTCTCAAGCGATTGCCGGACGCGTTCCAAACGGCTCTTCCTCGGACAGCGGATCGAAGGGTGATCCGGAGAGCGACTCGACCACGGCCCACAGCGCCGAAAGGTCCGCCGCCACGCGCATGCGTCCCGCAGCGTCGAGTACAACGAACGCCTCGCCGTTCCAGTCCTGGACGGTAACGCGCCGGTCGGCAAGCCACGTATTGAGCAGATCGATCCGGCGCCGGCGCTCGACGCGATGACGCTGGATCGCGCGTGCCGGCTCCTCGGAAGTGCCGATCGGCGCCGCATCGGTCCAGTGACCTGCGACGCCGAAGATCGCGCACACTTCGCACATGTCAGGCCGCCTTCGCGCGCGCACCGACGTCGGCGAGGCTCATCGACGCCGTGAGATTGTTCCCGAGATACGACGTCACGCGCACGCGCGCGAGGTTCGCGTGCGAGGCTGCGAGCTTGTCGGCGGCATCGGCGGAGCCATCGCGTATCGCCTTCACCATCGCGCGGTGCTCGCGCAGGATCGAATCGAGGTGGGTGCGGTAATCGTGCGCGGATCCATAGCACACGTAGGCCATGGCCAGCCGGGCGATCCGCAGGTTCTCGGTGAGCAGCCCGCCATACATCTTCTCGATCGAGCGATTGTGGCTCGCGCGGGCGATCGAGAAATGGAAATCCCAGTTGCTGTCGATCATGCGCTCGGCGTCGCCCGCCGCGGCGGCTTCCTCGAACAGCGTGCACTGCTCGACCAGCAGCGACACCTCCGCGTCGGTCCTGCGCAGTGCCGCCAGCCGCGTCGCGGCGCGCTGCAAGAGCTCGAAGGCCTCGAGGTGCTCGTGAAGCTGCGGCAGATCCATGTTCGCGACGCGCGCCCCGCGATTGGGCAGCAGCAGCACCAGCCCTTCGCTCGACAGGCGCACCAGCGCCGAACGCACGGGCGTGCGCGACACGCCCAGCTCGCGGACCAGCGACGCCTCGTCGAGATCGGCGCCCGGCTTGAGATCGAGCGAGACGATCCGGCGGCGCAGCTCCGCATAGGCGAGCGCACCGCCGTTGCCCTTGTCGATGCGCGCGGCGCGAGCGCGGCGCGCCGATCCCGTCCTGCGGCCACCCGCCTGCGGCTTGGCGAAGCGTGCGATTGACATGATCGCATCGTAGTATGTATACACCGTGGATGCAAGATTGCTCGACCCGGCTGCCCCTGCGGTAATGCGGATAGTGCGCGGAAAGGAATGAATGACATGACCGACCCGATCGACTTGGCAATCGTCAACGGCGAGGTCGTGCGCCCGCATGGCCGCACACGCGCCGACGTGTGCGTACACGCGGGACGCGTCGTCGGCGTTGTTGCACCCGGACAGGCTCCTCCCGCGCGGCGCGTCATCGACGCCGCCGGATTGCACGTCCTTCCGGGCCTCATCCACGTGCACTGCCATTTTCGCGAGCCCGGGCACACCTACAAGGAAGACTTCGAAAGCGGCACGCGCGCAGCCGCCGCCGGAGGCATCACGCTGTGCCTCGACATGACCAACAACGATCCGCATCCCACCACGCTCGAGGCGTTCGAGCGCAAGCGCACCCTGGCGGAAGGCAAGGCATTGGTCGACTTCGCACTCTATGGCGGCGGACTGTATCCGAAGACGGTCGCCGCGCTCGCGCGCGCCGGCGCGATCGGGATCAAGATCTTCAACACGCGTCATGTGAAGGAGGTCTATCCCTATATCTCCGAGCTGGGCGTGGTCGATCACGGCATCCTGCACGAGCTGTTCGAAGCCGTCGCCGACACCGGCCTCGTGTGTTCGGTGCATCACGACGACAGCGAGTGGTGCAAGCGCATGACGTTTCGCGATTACATCGATCGAGGCAGGATCGACGCGGCGGCGTATCGCGAGTGCTACGCGAAAGGCTACATGTACGGTCACGGGATGGTGGCGGGACTCGCTGCATCGCTGTACTACGCGCGCCTCACCGGCGTTCGACTGCACGTGCTGCACCTCGGCGTGATGCCTGCAGGTGCCAACGAGCTCGTGCTCCATGCCAAGCGCGACCTCGGCCAGGATGTCACGGCCGAACTGGAAGTCGCGTCACTGCTGATGTCCGGCGCACAGGCCGAGAAGGTCGGCCCGTTCGCGTACCTCTGGGCATATGCTCCGGAGACCAACTGGGCCGCGCTCGCCGACGGTACCGCCGACATGCTCGTCGGCGAACACGCACCGCATACGGTTGCCGAAGTCGAGCCGGGATGGCAAGACAACTTCTCCATCCCGCTGGGCATCACCGGCGCGCAGGAATTCATTCCGTTGCTGCTCACCGAAGTCAACCGCGGGCGCTTGTCGCTCGAGACCCTGGTCCGCATGTGCTCCGAGCAGCCGGCGAAGCGCTTCGGTCTGTATCCGCGCAAGGGCTCGCTCGAAGTCGGCGCCGACGCAGACCTGACGATCGTCGACATGCGCAAGTCCAAGACGCTCACGCGCAACGACATGCACACGCGCAGCGGCCACACCTCGTGGGAGGGCATCGAAGTGCAAGGCATGCCGGTTCACACGATCGTGCGCGGCGAGACCGTCGTCCGCGACGGTACCGTGGTGGGCCGACCCGGCCATGGGCGCTTCACCCCGGGCCAGGCGGCCGTCGCGTGAATCGACCGATCAGCACGCCAGGATCGCCATGAGCAACTGCTTCAGACATCTCGCGCGCCTCGATATTCCGGGAGGCGGCCAGGTCGTCGTAGATGGCGATCACGCGTTCGTCGGACATCTGCGCCCACCGTCGGGCACTTCGATCATCGACGTGTCCGACCCGTCGCGGCCCGCGGTTGTTGCGCAAGTGAACGTGCCGCCGGAACTGCACTCGCACAAGGTGCGCATCATGGGCGACCTGATGCTGGTCAATCAGGAGCTCAACCGGCCCGAGCCGATCAAGCCTCCCATCGACGATCCCATCGCGAAGATGGTCGACCAGACGCGCGCTGCCGCCGCTCGCGGATTCCAGGGCGGGCTGCGCGTGTACGACATCTCCGACCGAACGCGGCCGCGACCCATCGGTCTTTATCCTTCGTACGGCGTGCACCGCTTCGATTCCGACCATCGCTACGCTTACATCTCGTCGGAGGAAGAGGGATTTCTCGGCGACATCGTCGTCATCGTCGATCTCGTCGATCCGGAGAAGCCGCAAGCGGTCGGCAAGTGGTGGATGCCGGGACAATGGATCGCCGGCGGCGAGCAACCGACATGGCCCGGTCGTCGTCATCGCTGTCATCATCCGTTGCGCATGGGCGATCGGCTGTACGTGAGTTACTGGCACGGGGGCTTCGTCATCCTCGGCGTGGAAGATCTCGCGAAGCCGCGCTACATCAGCGGCCTCGACTGGAGCCCGCCCTACCCCTGTCCCACCCACACGGCGCTGCCGATTCCGCAAACCATCATGGGCCGGCGCGTGCTGGTCGTCACCGACGAGGAGGTCGCCGACAGGCTCGCGCCCACGCCCAACGCGTTCATGTGGATCGTCGACATCACCGACGAAGCGCGCCCGGTTCCGATCTCGACGTTTCGCGTTCCGCACGACCTGCCGTTCGATCGCAACTGCTGGTTCGGTGCCCATCAGCCGCAAGAGATCGTCGACGGCAACGTGCTGTGCGTGACCTGGTTCGCGGGCGGTCTGCGAGCCGTCGATATCAGCGACATCTATCGGCCGACCGAGATCGGTCATTTCATGCCATCTCCCGCCGACGGGCTTCCCGTGCAGAGCAACGACGTGTTCTTCGAGAAGAAACGCGGCCTGATCTACGTGATCGATCGGTTCAGGGGGCTCGACATCCTCGAATACGTGGGCTGATTCGCACATCGGCGCGGCGTTCCACGCACCGCGTCGACGATCGACCCGCCTGGGTCGCGCCGACCCACCGCCGCCGCAATGCGTGTGCGCGCGCGCATCGCTTCTACCACCGATGCGTCGAGGCTGTTAACCTTGTCGCATGCCCGACGACAAGACCACGGCGAGCTCGCGCGCGGACAGCGCTCCGCTGTCGCGCACCGAAGCGGTGACCAACGCGTTGCGCGACATGATCACGCGCGGCGACTTCGCGGCGGGCGTGCATCTGCAGGAAGCGCCGCTCGCCGCTCGCATGGGCGTCTCCCGCACACCGATCCG
>DATKLH010000367.1:0-3131 GCA_035542515.1 Casimicrobiaceae bacterium | reverse complement strand
GTGCGCGACGTGCAGCGGGTGGTCGCGGGCCGCGCGAAGATCCGGCTCGACGCGAACCAGGGATACACCTCCGAGCAGGGCATCGCGTTCGTGAGTGCGATCGGACCGGAGGACATCGAGCTGTTCGAGCAACCGTGTGCGGCCGGCGACTGGGACGCGCATCTGGCGGTGGCGCGCGCGGCCTCGGTGCCGATGATGGTGGACGAGTCGATCTACGATGTCTCCGACATCGAGCGTGCCGCGGAGCTCGGTGCGGCGAGCTATGTAAAGGTCAAGCTGATGAAGTTCGTCACGCTCGCGCGGCTCGCCGCGGCGATCGAGCGGATCAAGGCGCTCGGCATGCGCGCGGTGCTCGGCAACGGCGTCGCGTGCGATCTCGGGTGCTGGATGGAAGGGTGCGTCGCAGCGCGGATGATCGACAACGCCGGCGAGATGAACGGCTTCCTCAAGGCGCGCAGCGGCCTGCTCGACACGCCGTTGCGCTTCGACAACGGCGCCATCGTGCTGTCGCCTCGATTCGCCCCGCGACTGGATCGCGAGCGTATCGCGCCGTATCGTGTCGCTGCCGAATCGTTTTCCTGCAGTGTCGTCGCCGCAGCGGTGAATCGATGAAGGCAATCAGCATCGCGCGGTTCGGCGGACCCGAGGTCCTCGAGCTCACCGAGATTGCCGCGCCTGCGCCGCGCGCCGGCGAAGTGCTGGTGAAGCTCGAATACGCGGGCATCAACTTCATCGACGTGTACATGCGCAGCGGCCAGTACGCGCGATCGCACACCTATCAGACGCCGTTGCCGATGACCATCGGCATGGAAGGCGGCGGCACCGTGGCAGCGCTCGGCGAAGGCGTGGACGATTTCGCGCTCGGCGATCGGGTCGCCTATTGCATCGTCCGCGGCAGCTACGCGCAGCTCGCCGTGGTGCCTGCCGCGAAGCTGGTGAAGGTTCCGGCGGATGTCCCGATGCCGATCGCGACGGCGCTGATGTTGCAGGGCCTCACGGCCCACTATCTATCGCATTCGGCCTACAACCTGGGGCCGGACAAGAGCTGCCTGGTCCATGCGGGCGCCGGCGGCGTGGGACAGCTGCTCATCCAGCTCGCCAAGCTGCGCGGCGCTCTGGTCATCGCCACCGTCGGCAGCGAGGACAAGGCGGCGATCGCGCGCGAACGCGGCGCGGACCATGTCATCCTCTATCGGGAGGTTGATTTCCGGGAGGAGGTCAAGCGACTGACAGGCGGCCGCGGAGTGGATGTGGTCTACGACGCGGTCGGGCGCGAAACGATCTCGCGCAGCATCCGCAGCCTCGCTCGCCGCGGACTGTGCGTGAACTACGGCGGCGCCTCAGGGCTGGTTGCCTCGGTGGAACCGCTCGAGCTCGCGGAGGCCGGTTCGGTGTACTTTACGCGACCGCACCTCGCGGACTACATTTCGACGCCGCAGGAGCTGCGCCAGCGTGCGGACGATCTCTTCGCGGCCTTCGGCGCACAGAAGCTGCGCGTAGCGATCGACCGCGAGCTGCCGCTCGGCGAGGCGGGCGAGGGCCATCGCTGGCTCGAAGGTCGACGCACGCGCGGCAAGCTGCTGTTGCGGGTGTGAACGTTGCCGGGTCCCAAGCGTTCGATAATAGGCATCACAAAAGACTTGAGGAGGATGTCCATGAGATTTGCCGTCGGGTTGCGACAAGCGACCGGCGCGATCGTTGCCACAGTCGTGGCGCTGGTCGCGTGCGTCGCGTTCGCGCAGGAAAAATATCCCTCGCGTCCGATCGAGTTCATCGTTCCGTGGGGCCCGGGCGGGGGCGCCGACCAGGTGGCCCGCAAATCCGGAAAGATGATGGAGGACGACTTGAAGGTGTCGTTCCCGGTGGTCAACGTCCCGGGCGCGACGGGCAACACCGGCATGGCCAAGCTGCTTGCAGGCCAACCGGACGGTTACTCGATCTCGGTGATGACCTGGGACACCTACGCGCTGCTCGCCACCACGCCGAGCACCAAGTGGTCGCTCAAGGACATCATCCCGGTGGCGCTGATGATCAAGCAGCCGTCCGCGTTCATGACTGCCAGCAACGGCAACCTCAAGACCTGGGCGGACGTGGAGCGCGAAGCGAAGACGCGGACGCTGAAGGTCGCGGTGACCGGCTTCGGAAGCCCGGATGACATCACCGTCAACTACTTCGTCGCGCGCGGCCTCAAGCTGATCGCGGTGCCGTTCGCCAATCCCGGCGAGCGCTACACGGCCGTGCTCGGCGGTCACGCGGACCTGCTGTACGAGCAGCTCGGCGATGTGCGCAGCTTCCTCGACAGCAAGCAGATCCACCCGGTGATCATCTTCGCGGAAAAGCGCTTCAGCGCGTTCCCCGATGTCCCCGCTTCCAAGGAGCTTGGCTTCGACATCACGCTGCCGCAGCGTCGTGCGGTCATCATGAAGGCGGGCACCGATCCTGCGAAGGTCAAGGTCGTATCCGACGCACTCGCCAAGGTCGCGGCGAGCGCGGAGTACAAGGCGTACCTGAAGGAGCAATACGCCACCGACGACAGCTATTTCGCGGCTGCCGATGCGCAGAGGATCATGGAAGAGGATCTCGCGCAGATGAAGCGCTTCGCCGCGCAGACGCCGGCGAAGAAGTGATCCCGCGCAACCGCGCGCGCCCGTTCGCGTCATCGAGCGTTCGGGTGCGCGCTCTCGTTGGGTTGGTGCCGAGGTCGTGCGGCCATTCGAAGCCGATGCGTCGATGCTGAACCGCCTGCGTCGCGCCGCCCCCTATCTCGTGGTGCTGGTGATCGCGGGCGTGCTGTTCGTCTTCGCCAACCGCATCGATTTCGTCGCGCCGGGCGGCCGTATCGGACCGGATTTCTGGCCGAAAGTGATCCTGGGGCTCGCGCTGCTAACCTGCGCCTACCAGATCGTGAAGACGCTGTTTTTCGACCAGGCCGATCACGAGGTGGGTGGCGTGCTGGAAAGCATCATCGAGGAGGCGCCCGCGGAAGTCCCGGTCGACGAGAGGCCCGAGAAGACCTACCCGCACCTCATCATCGGCGGCATCGCGCTCACCATCGCTTACGTGCTCGCGATCGAGTGGCTCGGCTTCTTCCTCTGCACCTTCATCTACCTCGCGGCCTTCAGCTGGATCGG
>DATKLH010000366.1:0-2652 GCA_035542515.1 Casimicrobiaceae bacterium | reverse complement strand
GCCGCCTCGCGTCGCGCGGCGATGCTGGCATCGTTGCGCCGCTCGATCAGCACCGAGTCGCCGAATTCGTGCGTCCGATAGCCGTGCATCTCGAGCGCGTCGTGGGCACGGCGCAGCGTCTGCTCGCTCGCAAACGCCCCGAGCAACCTGAAATGACTGCTGCCGGGCTCGTGCGTGCCCGATACGATCGCGTCGACCACGCGCAGGCGAGTCGAGCTGTCGATGCGCTGGCGCGCGACTGCTTCCACCGCCCGGACCTCGGCGCGGACGCCGCCCCAATGCTCGAGCGCGCGAACCACGGTCGTGCCGATGGCGATCACGCGATGGGCGCGCAGCTTCGCCTCGACGACGCGCCGTATCGTGGCGGCCGGGATGCGATACGGCTCGTCGAACGGCAGAGCTCGATCGAGGTCGTCGTCGCCGGTGGATGACAGGCCCGCGGTGTGCGTCAGCGTTGCGAAGCGCACGCCGCGCTGGCGCAACGTGGCGAGTACGCGCCAATCGAGCACGAATCCGGCCGACGGCGGCTCGACGGCAGCAGGCACACCGGCGATCGGCGTCCACACGTCCCACAGCGCCAGACGCTCGTCGACATGAGCGTACTGGATCGGCTTGCCATGCTGCGCGAGGCCCGCCCAGATCTGCGCGGGTGTGCCCTGCAATTGAAGTGCAAGCAATCGCGGATGGTGGAGCACGTCGCCGACGAGCGCGTCGAGCGGTCCAAGCTGCAGGATGTCACCGCGCGTGAATCGAGGCGGCATCGGCCGGTCCTCGGTTCGCATGCGATGATCGCCTGCGCCGAACGCGATCGCGATCCACGAGCGCACATCCTCCGCCGCGAGCGAGCGACGCGTCGCGAGTCGGATCTCGATGGGAGCGCCGGTCCTGCCATGCACGCCCGCGAGACTCGCGGGAAGCGTGGCGGCGTCGTTGACGACCACGACGTCGCCGGCACGGAAGAACTCCGCGAAATCGCTGCGCAACGCGTGGAGCATGGCTCCGCTCGCGTCCACGACGAGCAACTTCGCATCGCGCGGTCGTTGCACGGGTCGAGTCGCGCTGATCATGGCGCGACGGCGAGCGCTGTGGCGTCGCTCGGGGCCATGCGTGACGCGGTTCGAAGCGCATGGAGCTCGGCGACGATGCGACTCGCGATCTCGCTCGCCGCCTGTTCGGGCCGCTTCAGCGCAGCAGTGTCCGCGTCTGGCACCGCGAGCGCATGCAGAGGCGTGTCCATGTCGCCGGGGTCGACGGACAACACGCGAATGCGCGCGTCGCGAAGCTCCTCGTCCCAAATGCCCGAAAGGTGGTGCAGCGCCGACTTGCTCGTTCCGTAGGCACCCCATCCGGCGTACGGATGGATCGCGGCGTCGCTGCTCACATTCAGCACGAGGGCGCCGCCGTTCTCGCGAGCGGAGGCGGCAAGCGCACCAAGCAAGGCCTTGGTCAGGCGAAAGGGTCCCAACAGGTTGGTAGCGAGCGCAAGCTCGAGGTCCTCGCAATCGGTGTCGGCGAGCAGGCGCAACGGCACGGGTCCGAGACTCGACGCGTTGTTGATCAGCACATCGAGTCCGCCGAGCACCCCGCCGACCTGCAGTGCGATGCGGTAGATGTCGTCCTTGTTCGCCACGTCGCCGAGGATGCCGGCGGTTGCCGTTTGCGCAGCGACGCTCTGCACGCGCTGCGCGTTGCGTGCGATGAACGCAACACGGGCCCCTTGTAGCCAACGTGCGCGTAAGCGCGAGGCCGAGGCCCGAAGTCCCGCCGGTGATGGCCACGCGCGTGCCGGAAAGGACGTTGTTGCGCGAAGCAGCCTTGTCGATGAGTGCCATGTGTGGTCTCCTTTCCATGACCCGATGGTAGGCACTCGCAGCCGCGTTCCCAACGGCTCTGTCCAACCTATTGACGGAAGATCGACCCGATGGACACTCCCGACCTGGTCGCCGCGAACCTCTCGCGCAATCTCGTGAGCCTGCGCCACGCGCGGGCACTTACGCAGGAAGCCCTCGCACGCGCCGCAGGAGTGCCGCGCTCGACCATTGCCAATCTCGAATCCGGACAAGGCAATCCGTCGCTGACCGTCCTCGTGAAAGTGGCCAACGCGCTTGGTGCGCCGATCGACGAGTTGTTGGCCGCACCGCGCGCGAAGGTGCGCAAGTGGCCCGCCGACGACATTCCGACCGGGACGCACGGTCGAGGCGTCACCTTGCGCTCGTTGGTTCCCGAGCCGGTCCCGCAGGAGATGCTCACGGTGATGCAGTTCGCCCCGCGCGCGATGATGCGCGGGACGCCGCATCTCCCGGGCACTCGCGAATTCTTCACCTGCCTCTCGGGCCAGGTGACGATCTTCGTGACCGGCGCCCGTCACGACTTGAACGCGGGCGACGTGCTTGCGTTTCCTGGCAACGTCCCGCATTCGTACCAGAACGAACACGCGGCGCGAGGCGCATGCGGAGTGTCGGTGGTGATTCTCGCCAAGGCGGGCGTGTGAGATCCGATGTTTCGGTGCGGCTCGCGTGGCGCGTGTCGAGCACACTTTTGCCGCGCTTGCTCGTAGGCTACCGAGCGTGCGCGGCGCCGGCATTGAAGTTAGCATCGCGCACCCTCGAGATGCGAGGCGTCCACTCCTCACCGGCTCATGTCCTTTTATCG
>DATKLH010000365.1:0-2734 GCA_035542515.1 Casimicrobiaceae bacterium | reverse complement strand
GGTGTTCATCGTCATGTGGGAGCTGGTGAGCATCTATGGCCAGCGCATCAATCCGCAGCTCGAGGTGATGTTGCCGCCACCCACCGCGGTGGTGTCCGCCGCGGCGGACCTGCTGAAGCGGCACGTGCTGTTCACGCACATCTTCGACAGCCTGTATCGCGTTCTGCTGGCCGTCGGTGCGGCGACCGCGCTCGGCGTGCCGCTGGGACTCGCGATGGGGTGGTCGAAGCGCTTTCGCGCAGCGGTGGACCCGCTGCTCGAGTTCATCCGTCCGATCCCGCCGCTCGCGTGGATCCCGCTGTCGATCCTGTGGTTCGGCATCGGCGACATGCAGATCGTCTACATCATCTTCCTCGCCGCGTTCTTCCCGGTGGTGCTCAACTCGATGGCGGGCGCGCGCGACGTGGACTCGTACCTGGTGCGCGCGGGCCTGAGCCTCGGCGCCAAGCGCGGCGAATTGTTCCGCACCGTGGTGCTTCCGGCCGCGTTGCCGCAGATCTTCACGGGCATCCGCATCGGCCTGGGGATCGGCTGGATGGCACTGGTGGCCGGCGAGCTGGTCGCCGCACCGAGCGGACTCGGCTACCTGATCAACAACGCGCGCACGCTATTCCGCAGCGATTACATCCTGCTCGGGATGGTACTCATCGGGGTGCTCGGATTGGTGCTCGACTACCTGATGCGGCAACTGATCCGATTGACCATGCCGTGGTACCACGCCAAGTAGGTCCGACCGTCACATGAGCGCAGCGTCTCCGGTCAGCGTCGAGCACGTCAGCAAGGTGCACTTCTCGCTGAAGGGCGAGCCGCTGCTCGCGTTGCTCGACGTGAACTTCTGCGTCGACGACAAGGAATTCTTCTCCATCGTGGGGCCGAGCGGCTGCGGCAAGACCACGCTGCTCAACCTGCTCGGCGGCTTCGAGCAGCCCACGCGCGGGGAGCTGCGCGTGGGTGGCGAGCTGGTGACCGAGCCCGGATGGGAACGCGCGATGGTGTTCCAGGAGTACGCGCTGTTCCCCTGGTACAACGTCTACGAGAACGTGCGCTACGGCCTGAAGCGCAAGCGCGTTCCCGACAGCGAGCAGCGCCGCATCGCGGATCACTACATCGGGCTCGTGGGCCTGCGCGGTTTCGAATCGCGCTATCCGCGCGAGCTCTCCGGCGGCATGCGTCAACGCGTGTCGATTGCCCGCGCGCTCGCTGTCAATCCGTCCGTGCTCCTCATGGACGAGCCGTTCGCGGCCCTCGACATCCAGACGCGCGAGTACATGCAGGATGAGCTGCTCAAGATCTGGCAGCGCGAGCCCAAGACCGTGATCTTCATCACCCACAGCATCGACGAGGCGATCAAGCTCTCGGATCGCATCGCCATCATGGCGCCGCGTCCCGGGCGGATCGCGGAAATCAAGCGCGTCAATTTCGCGCGTCCGCGCGACCCCACCGATCCCGGCATCGTGCATCTCGCAGCCGAGGTGAAGCATTGGCTGCGGCAGCAGGCCTTCGAGGAGAAGCAGGCGGCGGAAGCGACGGCTCCGTAGTCGCAGCCGTCGTCCCGGCGCAAACCGGGACCCAGTGACTTTCGCTGCGCCACACAGGACGCACCAACGTCGCTGGACTCCGGCTTGCGCCGGAATGACGAGCGTTGGTACCCCGGCGGTGACCCCGAGGCGCCGTCAGGCGATCTCCAGCACCACCTTCCCCGTCGTGTGGCCCTCCTCGACCATGCGATGCGCCTTGGCCGCTTCCGCGAGCGGCAGCACCGAGCTGACGTTGATCTTGAGCTCGCCGCTGTCGAGCAGCGCAGCGCCGCGCTCGAGGATCTCGGTCTGATGGAGCCGCGCCGCGTCGTTGCCGAGGAATGAAGGCGCGGTCATCTGCACGTAACCGACGATCACGTTGCGCATCCGCGCCTTGTTGATGTCCGGCAGTTCGCACGCGGTGGACAGCAGCGTCGTGACGCGTCCATACATGCGCACCGCGCCGAACGACTTGCAGAAAGGCGCACCGCCGATGGTGTCGAACACCACGTCCGCACCGCGTCCCTCGGTCCAGCGCAGCGTCACGTCGACGAAGTCCTCGGTGCGGTAGTCGATTGCGAGCTCGGCGCCGAGGCTCCTGGCGAATTCGGCCTTGGCGGCGCTGACCGTCGTCGCAACGCGCGCACCGCGCAACCGCGCAAGCTGAATCGCGATGTGCCCCACGCCACCGGCGCCGGCGTGGATCAGTGCACGCTCTCCGCTTGCAAGCGCGACGCGGTCGTACAGCGCTTCCCACGCGGTGATCAGCACCAGCGGCACGGCGGCCGCCTCGACCATCGAGAGGCGTCGCGGTTTCGCCGCGGCATGGGCCTCGTGCACCACGGTGTATTGCGCGTAGGTCCCGATCTCGCGACCGAGCCCGCCGTTGAAGAAATACACCTCGTCACCCGGCTTGAATCGCGTCACGGCCGCGCCGACCTTCTCGACCACGCCCGCGCCATCGCAGCCGAGCACCGCCGGCAGATGCTTGGGGTACATGAAGTGCAGCTTGCGTACCTTGGTATCGAGCGGATTGATGCCGGCGGCGTGCAGTCGCACGAGCAGTTGATGCGCATCGGAAAGGTCGGGAACGGGCACTTCGGCCGCCTGCAGCACTTCGGCTTCGCCGGGTGCGCGCATCAGCATCGCTTGCATGTCGGGTCCTCGTGATGGATTCGTCGTGCGCGCAGCCGGCGAGGCGTCGGCGCGCGATACGG
>DATKLH010000364.1:0-9813 GCA_035542515.1 Casimicrobiaceae bacterium | reverse complement strand
CGGCAGCGGCGCGCGTCCCGTTGATGCTTTGCCGAGCGTGGGCGTTCGGGTGCAGAGCACGCGTGGCCGTCGCGAACGCGATCGGGACATCCGCAAACTGCATGAGGCGTTGCAGCGACTGCCAACGCCGATCGTCGGGCGCATCGACAATGGCGCGCTCGTGCTCGACTGCCGGTGCGCAACCGAGCCCGACGAACTGTCGAGCGCATTGTCGGCGCTGCACAACACGCTTTCGACGTCATCGCCGGCGCGCGACGATGCGCTACTATAGCGCGACGGAAGAGAAACATCCCCGGTGGGGTGCCCGGACTTCAAACCCGGCGGAGGGCGTCACAGACGTCTTCGGTGAGTTCGACTCTCGCCTCTTCCGCCATGGTCTGCTCCGTCGTCAACGCTCTGGTCATCGCGAGCCACCGCGCATGCGTTTCTCCGGCGCTGCACTCCACGTCGCGCTAAGCCTCGACGCGCCGCCAGTGTCCGTGCTCGAGCCAGTGCTCCAGCATCCACAGCCGGTCGACTCCCCAGATCGGCGACGATGCCGGACAGCCGGTAAGCCCTGGAGAGCCTGGCGAGCTGCGCATTCGTGGCGTGCGCGGCATTTCTCTATTCCTCGAGTACCTGGACGATACGGAAGCGACGCGCGCCGCATTCGACGAGAACGGATTCTTCCGAACCGGAGATCGCGTGCTCGTGCATGACGACGGCGCGATCCAGTTCGTCGATCGCATCAAGGATGTCATCAAGGTGGGCGGCGAAAGCGTCGCGGCGCCGGAGGTCGAGCGCGTCATTGCGGCTGTGCCTGGCGTGCGCGAGGCGGCGGTGGTGGCCAGGCGCGACCGCGAGCTCGGCGAAGTGCCGGTCGCTTTCGTGCACCCCCATCCATCGGCCGCCGCATCCGACGCTTTGATCGAATCCGTGCTCGCCGCCTGCCGAGCGCAACTCGCGAAGTTCAAGGTCCCGCGCGAGGTCGTGCTCGTGGATGACTTCCCGCGCGTAGCCATCGGCAAGATCGCGAAGGCGGAGCTGCGCAAGCGGCTCGCCTAGCGCGCGCCGTACGCGTTTCGACCGACCGCCGGCGAATCGCATGGCGGTAGATCGTGCTCGACCGCTACGGCCGCCATCGAGCATTGAAACCGGGCAACGTTCGATCGATCCAAGGGCTATGCACGTCGGCCGTTTCCGCCGCGATGGGTCGCTCACCGACCTTCGGCGAAACCGAACGGGCAGGAGGAGCCCAACGTGTCTCAGACCAAACCGACTCCCGAACGATTGAATGCGTTCTGCGACGGCGTGTTCGCCGTGCTGATCACGGTTCTGGTGCTGGATCTGCGCCCGCCCGAGTCGCCGACCTTCGATGCCCTCCTGACGCGCTGGCCGACCTGGCTGAGCTATGCGGTGAGCTACGTGTTCATCGCGATCGTATGGGCCAATCACCATTACCTGATGCGCTTCGCAGCGTCGGTGAACGCCGCGCCTCGTGTGGTTCAACTTCGCCCATCTGTTCTCGGTATCGCTGCTTCCGCTGTCGACCGCCTGGATGGCGGTCAGCGAGCTCGCGCCGCAACCGGTCGCCTTCTATGCCGCGGTGTTCTTCCTGGTGAACCTGACCTACATCTGGCTAATCCGCGAGCTCATCGATCGCACCGGGCATGGCGTCTCGCCGCGGATGCGCAGGAGCATGCGTGTGCGGTCGCTCACCACGCTGTGCCTGTTTGGCGGCGCGGCCGTTGTCGCGCTCCGGTACCCGCTGCTCGGACTGGCGATCTGTTGCGCGTGCCTGATCGCTTATCTCAAGCCCGACGCGCCCGGTTTGGGCACGAGCGCATAACGGTGGCCAACGAGGCTATTTTGTCGCCATGATCACCAACCACTTCCTGGAGGCAGAGCCATGATTCGCGTTGCGCGAACGGCCTGCATCGCACGAGGCATTCGCGGCGCATCGAACCAGAGTCGTTGCCGCGCATGAAAAGGATCCTGCTCATTGGCTACGGCGCGATGGGCCGCACGGTCGCGCGCCGTCTGTACGGCCACCGACGCGTGCAGGTGAGTTACATCCTCGAGCGCCCGCAGCGACTCGCCACGCTGAGACGTGAGGTCGGCGACGCTGCCCAGGTGATTGCCACGCTCGACGAAATGCGCGAACCGCCCGATTTCGCGCTCGAATGCGCCGGGCACGGCGCGGTACGCGAGTGCGTGCCGCAACTCCTTGCGAGCGGAATACGCACGATCGTCGCGTCGATCGGCGCACTGGCGCACGACGGCGTTGCGGAGACACTGGAACGATCGGCGGATCGCGGCGGCACCCAACTCGTGCTCGTGCCGGGCGCTATCGCGGGCATCGACGCGCTCGCTGCGGCGCGCCTGATGGGACTCGACGAAGTTCGTTATGTCGGACGCAAGCCGCCGCTCGCCTGGCTGGGCACGCCCGCGGAAGCGCAGGTCCAGTTGGAAGCGCTGTCGCGCCCCACCCCGATCTTCGAAGGCAACGCGCTGACCGCGGCGCAGCTTTATCCGAAGAATGCGAATGTCGCGGCGATGGTGGCTTTGGCCGGCCTCGGCCTGGAGCGAACGCGTGTCTCGCTGGTGGCCGATCCCGCCGTGACACGAAACACCCACAGCATCGAGGCGCACGGAGCGTTCGGTCGCCTCGATGTCACGGTTTCGGCCGAACCGATGCCCGACAATCCCAAGACCTCTGCACTCGCAGCTTATTCCGTCGTGCGAGCCGTGCTCAACGAAGTCGATGCGTTGGTGAGATGACGACGCGCCTCGAACGCGTCACGCACGAGCGCACCGTCAGTCCGTCGATCGTTGCACGCGCTGGATCATCGACCACAGGGCAGGACGGTGCAACGCTGTCGGAACGTCGCCTCTAGCGACTCAGTGCCCTGACGGGACTCGTCGCGCTCGCATCACCACATCGCGGATCGCGTCGACGACCAGGCCTGGGCATTCGCGTTGCATGAAGTGCCCGCTCGAGTGCACCAACGTGTGCCGGCTGTTGGTGGACAGCCGCAGGAAGCACCGCTGCATTTCGTCCCATCGCTGCTGCAGGGTCGCTCGCCGGTGGACCGGTATCGCCGGCTGGTTGAGGAAGGTTCCGGCGCTCAGCACGTGGATGGGCACGTCGCCAAGCGACTCGATGGCACGCAACTGTGCGCATGTGGCGATGAAGTCGATCCCTTCGCGCGTCGATTGCGGGTCGCGCCACCCCGTGGTCCAGAACGCGCGAACCTCGCGCAGCGCGGGCGCTTCGTCCGGATCGGGCGATGGAAAGAGCGGACCGAAAACGTCGAACTGATCTTCGTGCATGGCGTCGACCAGCACGAGTCCCGCAACCTCGCATGCGTGCCGATGCGCGAACAGCCGCGCGAGGGCGCCGCCGAACGAATGTCCCACAACGATGTACGGGCCGGCGATGCGCGCGGCTCGCAGAAGCGCGTGGAGGTCGTCGACCATGTCGCTTGCCGAGCGCGGCCGGGGAGCTGGATCGCTTGCGCCGCGGCATGCGCGGTCGTAGCGAATCACCTGGGTCGACGACGCGACGCTTTGCCAGACCGTCGACCATTCATCGCTCTCGGCGCCGAGCCCGGTCTCGAGCACTACAGTCGGTTTTCCGCGACCGCGACGCGCCAGGACGAGATGTCGTCCCCCGATATCGAAGGCCACTTTCGAGTCGCGCGGCGAGCGGCGGCGGGCATCCTGGCCTTCTCCGGGGCGCGTTACCACCGGATCGTCATTGAGTGCGACAGCCTGCTTCAATTGGGCGACCAGGTTCGCTTCCTCGTCGTCGTCAGGCGTGCCGTAACCTCGCAGCACTCGATCGGTGAGAAGGGCGAAATCGTTCGCCGACGCGTGGCCCGAAGCCGCGAGATCGCGGACGAGACGTAAGCGGTTCATCGCCGCCGCACGTTGTGCGATCAGATGCGGAAGCTGTTCGTCGCAGCGCGCGATCGGTGTCGGATAGTGGGAGACTTCATGGTTGAGTTGCGCTGCGCGACGCTCGAGCAGGTCGCGCAGCCGGCTTACCTCGTTGCGAAGGTCGTTGAGCATCGACGTCTCCTCGGTTCGACGGGTCGCGGTCGCGTGCAGTCGGCGCTTGCGAGATGCAGGTCTGCGAAGCACATCCGTCGGCGTGACCACGCTGCGCACGAGCCAGCAGAAAGGTTCCCTGCGCGAGATACGCGCCCGCGACGACGACGATCAGCCGCCGGCTCCAGGTGAGGAATTGCGTGTCGCTCATGCGGTCGAGCACCGTGCGCGATGCATGCGTGCCCCCGAGCGCGACCAGGACGGTCATCGCGGCGAGAATCGGTGAAAGCGCTTCTCCATCGAGAGCGAGCAGCGTGCCGAAGTACGCGAGCTTGAGCGCGTGCCCCATGGTCTGGACCGTCGCCTTGGTGGCGACGATCGCGCGACGGTCGAGCCCCGAGTGGACGTAGAAGACGTCGAGCATCGGTCCCGACACGCCGGCGAGCAGCTGCAAGCTCATGCACACGGCACCGCAGGCTACGCCATGGGCGGGACGCATGGCGTTGAGGCGCGCCTGCCGCGGCAGAAGCAGCCCGGCGAGCGGGGTCAGGCCAAGGATGAGTAGGGCTTGCGCCTTGCTCGGCTGCATCGCGTAAAGCGCGAACGCCCCGACGGCGACTGCGGCTCCGGAGGCGTACGCGGCGACCGGCCTCCAGCGGATATGCTCGCGCCACAGCCACGCACGCCACCCGTTGGACGCCATCTGCGTGATCGCGTGGAGCGTCATCGCCATCGCAAGCGGCATAATGGCGAGGAGGATGCCCATCAGCACCATGCCGCCGGCCATGCCGAAGATGCCCGACAGGAACGATGTGCCGGCAACGGCCAATTCCAGCAGGGCGAGATGCGGGAGGGACGACATGCATGTTCGGAGATCGGGAATGGTGCAAGGCTACTGTCCCGATGGGTGGACGACAAACGGGATTTCCTGAGGGCTACCCCAAGGAAAAGTTGGGCTTGCCATGCGACGGTTGCCACCCCTGAATGGATTGCGCGCCTTCGAAGCGGCGGCGCGTCGCGGCAGCTTCGCGTCTGCCGGCCAGGAGCTGAACGTCACGCAGGCGGCCATCAGTCGCATGGTGCGAGTGCTGGAAGAGCGCCTCGGCTATCGATTGTTCGAGCGTCACGCCAACACGCTCGTGCTGACCTGGCAGGGCCGTACGCTGCAGCCTGGTCTCACCGCGGCTTTCAATACCATTGCAAGCCTTGCCGAGCAGGTGGCGATGCTGACTGCGGCGCCTGCGCTGACCGTCGGCGTGGGGCCCTCATTCGCGATGCGCTGGCTGATACCGCGACTGGGCGACTTTCACGCGTCCTATCCCGACATCGAGGTCCGCATCGCGACCGGAGGCGCGATGAATCCGATTCGCGACGATTGGAGTTGCGGGATCCGGCTCGGCGACGGTCGATGGCCGGGCTACGAGTCGGAACCGCTGTTCTCCGCCGATCTGTTTCCGGTGTGCGCGCCGGGCATCGCGCGACAACTGCGCAGCCTCGCCGATCTGCGCGGGCAAACGCTTCTGCAGGTCGAGCACGCGATGGAGGACTGGCCGTCGTGGCTGCGCGCCGCGGGCATCAAATGGCGTCCCGACAAGCGCAGCCCGCGCTTCGACAACTATGCGATGGCGCTGCAGGCTGCAGTGGATGGCGTGGGCGTCGCGATGGGCCTCGCCCCTTATGTGGCGGACGATCTCGCGGCGAAACGGCTCATCGCGCCGTTCGCGCTGAAGGTGCCCAAGGGCCACGCGTGGTACCTCATCTGGCCATCGTCACGAGTCGACGACACGTCGTTCGCGGCATTCCGGACGTGGCTCGTCGCGCAGGTGCGCTAACGACGCTGGCCGCGCTGATTCCACAGCCACCACCGAACAGCGCCGCCTGCGAACGCCGACGTGAAACACGACCCATCTCGGCACCTCGCGTCGCGTTGACGCGACGCATCCGGTTACCGGATCATCGGTCGGCCAGAACCAAACGCCAAACGCCAATGGAACTTGCAGCCTTTCTCCTGCGTCATGGGATCGATGCACAGCGCTTCGAGCATCCGCCGGTGATGACGGTGGAGGAGGCCGAGCGGTTGGTGCCCGATCTTCCGGGCGCCAAGACCAAGAACCTGTTCCTGCGCGACAAGAAAGGTGCACGGCACTTTCTGGTCACCGTGCCGCACGATCGCGCCGTCGATCTCGATGCGCTCGGCGTCATGCTCGAAGCCGGCCGTCTCGGATTCGCCTCGCCCGAGCGTTTGGCGAAGCACCTCGGCATCGCGCCTGGATCGGTAAGTCTCCTCGCGCTCGTCAACGACAACGCACACGCGGTGGAATTCGCGATCGACCGCGCGCTGTGGGAGGCGAGCGCGGTTCATGCGCATCCCCTGGTCAATTCGGCCACCATGGTCATTCCTCACGCAGCGCTTGAGCGTTTTCTCGCCGCGACCGGCCACACGCCGCGGATCATCGAGGTACCCGGTCGAAACGCCAGCGAACAGTGACTCGCGCAGCCGGCGGGGGATACCCCGATGCGGTGGGCCGCGCCGCGCGCCGGGCCACGCGCTTTGGCAGCCCGGGGCAAACCCATGTCGTCACCGACGGCCTGAAGCGACGAGTCGCTGCAAGGCGAGCGGATCAGGCAGAGCGATTGAGGATCAATAACGCCATGCCCGAGAGGGTGACCAGGCTGCCGGCGAGCGTCGCGAGCGAGAGCTGCTCCTCGTTGCGCAGCAGGAAGTAGCTCAACGGAAATACCAGCAGCGGTGTGCACAGCGTGATGAGGGCCGTGATCGATACCGGGATGTAGGCCATCGATGCGATCACCAGCGTTTGGGCTGTGATGGTGAGAACGCCGCATGCCGTGTACAGCGCAAGGCCGGCGCGGTTGGCCGTGCGCAGGCTGCGCAGGCGGCGCAGCGAGCTTCGGTCGGTGGCGAATTGCAACGCCACACCCGCTGCCGCGCCGATCAATGCGCCGGCGATCGCCTCGGACCAACGCCGAACCGCTGCGGCACGCAGCACGTTGCCGATCGCATAGGCCATCGAGCTGCCGATACCCAGCAGCAATCCGGATTGCACGAGCGCGAGCGAACGACGCCGCGGTTCGTTCGGCAGCGTGATATCGGCGGGTGCAGCGACACGGCGCTGCGGTTTGCGTTGCACCACACTCCCGACCAGCGCCAGCCCGATGACCGCAATGGCCATTCCGACGATGGCCGCCCCGTTGAGCACCTCGTGCAGAAACACCCATGCGATAGCCACGGCGAACAAGGGACTGCTGACCTGGAACGTGCTCGCCTTCGCCGGTCCCAGGCGCGCGACCGATTCGTACAGGAACCATCGCCCGAGGTAGGTCGAGAACACGCCTGCCAGCGCGAACATGGCGAAGGCGACGCCGTCCCACGGCGGCAGAGAACCGCGCCAAGCGACCTGAAACGCGAAGAACAGCGCGCACACGAGCAGGTTCACGCTCATCGCGATGATGAAGCCGACGTCGAGATCGAGCTTCGCCATCGCGAAGCGCATGATGACGATGTTCACCGAGAACAGGACCAGCGCGCCTGCCGCCAGCGCTATGCCGGCGACATCAGCGGGCAATGTGGTCCCCGGCGCGGCTTGCAGGAGCGCATCGCGGGTGCGCGCTCAGAAATAGCGCATCTGCAGATACAGGTGGCTCAGCACGATCGACAGCAGCATGAGCGGGAAGGCGACCTTCAGATATTCCATGAAACTGAAGTGCGTGCCGGCCTTATCGGCCAGGCCGGCGACGACCAGGTTCGCGGAGGCGCCGATGAGCGTGCCGTTGCCCCCCAGGCATGCGCCGAGCGACAGCGCCCACCACAGCGGCAGCAGGGCGTGCTCGCCTCCGAAGCTCGGGCCCATCGCCTGGATCAGCGGAATCATCGTCGCCACGAACGGGATGTTGTCGATGAACGCCGACAGGATCGCCGAAGCCCACAGGATGCTCATCCCCATGACGTGGAAATTGCCCTGCGTCGCATCGATCAGCAATTTCGCGAGCATGTCCACCAGGCCGGTCTTCACGATGCCGTGAACCAGGATGAACAGGCCGAGGAAGAACATCAGCGTGATCCACTCCGCCTCCGCGAAGGCGGCGCCGACGTTGCTCGATTGCGTTTCCGCGCTGCGGCCGAGGTTGTCGAGCAGCAGCAGGAGCGCCGCGCCGAAGATCGCGATGGTGGCGGCTTCCATGTGGATCTGCCGTTGCGCAATGAACGCGGCGATCACTACGAAGATGACCGCGAGCGATTGCTTGAGCAGGCGACGATCGGTGATCGCCTCACGCTCGTCGAAGGCCATGACGCGTGCCCGGGCCGCCTCGCTGGCGAGGAGATGGCGGCCCCACACCAGGTAGAGCGGCACCAGCGTCGCCGCCATGATCACCACGATGACCGGTGTGAGGTGATAGGCGAAATCGTTGAATGTGAGGTGCGTGGCCGAGCCGATCATGATGTTCGGCGGATCGCCGATCAGCGTGGCGGTACCGCCGATGTTCGAGGCGAAGATCTGCGCGAACAGGTAGGGGTAGGGCTTCACCTCGAGCTGCTCGGCGATCACCATCGTGACCGGAACGGTGAGCAGGACGGTGGTGACGTTGTCGAGGAACGCCGAGAAGATCGCCGTGACCAGGCTCATCATCACCAGCACGCCCCATGCGCTGCCCTTCACCTTCTTGGCCGACCAGATCGCGACGTACTGGAACAGCCCGGAGCGCCGGGTGATGTTCACGATGATCATCATCCCGAACAGCAGCCCGATGGTGTTGAAGTCGATCGCCCCGATCGCTTCCCCCTGATTGAGGATGCCGGCGACGATCAGCAGGCCCGCGCCGAGAAGCGCGACGATCGCGCGGTTGACGCGGTCAGTCATGATCACCAGGTAGGTGATCACGAACAGCGTGGTGGCGAGCGCGAGCGCGCTCAATCCGAACAATGCCGTGGACGTCCCCGTATCGGCGTGCACTCAGGCACCCGCTGCGGCATGCAGGGTGCGAAGCACGTCGCGCGGACCGACCACTCCGACCAGCTTGCCGCTCGCGTCGACGACGGGAAGGCTGCGCGCGCCGCGATGCAACAGCAGGATCGCTTCGAGCGCCGATGTTTCGGGCCTGAGGATCGCGGGCGTCGGCACGGCGTAATCGCGAACCGGGTGGGCCTCCATGTCGCGCAGCTTATGGCGCAGGTCATCGACGCTCAGGTGCACGAAGCCGAGATCGGGCAAGCCCATGCCCACCACGGCGCCGCGCGGCAACAGCGATAACAGCAGATCGTCTATCTTGAACATGCCCACGAAGGTTCCGTTGGCGTCCGTCACCGGCAGATCGCGCACCGATCCTTCGAGCGCGAGGCGCACGGCGTCGGCGACGGTATCGGTATCGCGAAGCGCGCGGAATTGCGTGTCGCTGAAGTCCGCTGCATTCATCGTGGGTGTCCTGCATGGGGCCGGGGCGAAGGATGCCACGCCGCGCGCATCGCATTCAAGGCGCTCCGTTGTCGGGCGCGGGCCAACAAAAAGGCCGGGCTTTGGGGCCCGGCCTTGTCAATTCGATCGAAATGCGTATTTCAGGCGGTCTGGATGTTGCTCGCTTGCTTGCCCTTCGGGCCTTGCGTCACGTCGAAGGTGACCTTCTGGCCTTCCTTGAGCGTCTTGAACCCCTGCATGTTGATCGCGGAAAAGTGCGCGAACAAATCTTCGCCGCCTCCGTCAGGCGTGATGAAGCCGAACCCCTTCGCATCGTTAAACCACTTCACAGTACCAGTTGCCATTTTCGTTG
>DATKLH010000363.1:0-4598 GCA_035542515.1 Casimicrobiaceae bacterium | reverse complement strand
GTAGTTCGTAGTTAGTAGTTAGCGGTCAGCGTGCCCAATTCGACGTCTCGAAAGGTGTGGCACCAGGGCGTTTTGAGTCCGTGCACTTTCGCGATCCTCATTCAGGCACACTAACTGCCAGCTACCATCCACGAACCACGCCTTTCAGCTTCGACATCCGACTATGACTCACCGCGTCTGGAACTTCTCCGCCGGCCCCGCCGCGCTTCCCGAGCCCGTCCTGCAACGTGCACAAGCGGAGATGCTCGACTGGCACGGCAGCGGCATGTCGGTGATGGAGATGAGCCACCGTGGTCCGGAGTTCATCTCGATCGCCGCGAAAGCCGAGCTCGATCTGCGCCAGCTCGTCGGCATCCCGGAGGACTACGCCGTCCTGTTTCTGCAAGGTGGCGCGCTCGCGCAGAACGCCATCGTGCCGCTCAACCTGATGCCGGAGAACGGCATCGCGGATTACGTCGACACCGGTTACTGGGCCGGCAAGTCGATCGCCGAGGCCGCCAAGTACGGGCGCACCAACGTGGCGGCGTCGAGCAAGGAGCAACACTACACGCGCATTCCACCGCGCAGCGAATGGAGGCTGACTCCCGACGCGGCGTACGTGCACATCACCACCAACGAGACCATCGGCGGAATCGAATACCAGACGATTCCCGACGTCGGCGCGGCGCCGCTCGTCGCCGATGCGTCGTCGCACATCCTGTCGCGACCGCTCGAGGTCACGCGCTTCGGCGTGATCTACGCGGGTGCCCAGAAGAACCTCGGCCCCGCGGGCCTGACGCTCGTCATCGTGCGCAAGGATCTGCTGGGTCGTGCACGGCGTGAATGCCCGAGCGTGTTCGACTACTCGATCCAGGCGAAGGCCGAATCGATGCACAACACGCCGGCGACCTATGCCATCTACATCGCCGGCCTGGTGTTCGAGTGGCTCATCGCGCAGGGCGGCCTCCCGGCGATCGAACGGGCCAACATCGCGAAAGCCGACCTGCTCTATGGCGAGATCGATCGGTCGGGTTTCTACCGCAACAACGTGAACAAGGCTGATCGCTCGCGTATGAACGTGCCGTTCTTCCTGCCCGATGCGCGACTCGACAAGCCGTTCCTCGAAGGCGCGCAGGAGCGCGGCATGATCCAGCTCAAGGGTCACCGCGCGGTGGGTGGCATGCGCGCGTCGATCTACAACGCGATGCCGCTCGATGGTGTGCGCGCGCTCGTCGATTACATGCGCGAGTTCGAGCGCGCCAACGGCTGAGGGTCCATGGCTGAACAGCGGCCATCCGGCGAGCGCGAGGACCTGAGCGTCCATCGGGCGGCGATCGACGCGCTCGATCAGCAAATTCTCGCACTGCTCAACCAGCGGGCGACGCATGCGCGCGCGATCGGTACGTTGAAAGCGGGCAGCGGCGGCGCCGCTTATCGCCCCGAGCGCGAAGCGCAGGTCATGGCACGTCTTGCGCAGCAGAACGGCGGCCCCCTCACGACCGAGGCGGTCACCGGCGTGTTCCGCCAGATCATGTCGGCCTGCCTGGCGCTCGAGCAGCCGCTGCGCGTCGCGTACCTCGGACCCGCCGGAACCTTCAGTCATGCCGCGGTCAACCGGCACTTCGGACAATTCGTCGACGCGGTTCCGTGCGCGACCATCGACGAAGTGTTTCGCAGCGCAGAAGGCGGGCAGACCGATTACGCGGTGGTTCCGGTCGAGAATTCGACCGAAGGTGCGGTTGGACGCACGCTCGACCTGATGTGCACCACCGAGCTCTCGATCTGCGGAGAGATCAAGCTGCGCGTGCAGCAAAACCTGCTTTCCAACGCCAAGTCGCTCGCCGACATCAGGCGTATCTATTCCCATGCGCAGTCGCTCGCGCAATGCGTGCAATGGCTCGCGCGCCATCTTCCAGCGGTCCCGCGTGTCGCGGTGTCGAGCAACGCGGAGGCGGCGCGACTTGCGGCGAGCGAGCCCGACGCGGCGGCCATTGCGGGCGAGATCGCCGCGACCATCTATGGGCTGGCCGTGCTCGCACCGCACGTCGAGGACGAGCCAAACAACACCACGCGCTTCTGGGTGCTCGGACGTCAAAGGATCGATCCCTCGGGACGCGACGAGACCTCGCTCGTGATGTCGGCTCCGAATCGGCCCGGTGCGGTTCATCACCTGCTCGAGCCGTTCGCGCGCCATGGGGTTTCGATGACGCGCTTCGAGTCACGTCCCGCACGCACCGGCCTGTGGGAATACCTGTTCTTCGTCGACATCGTCGGGCACCAGGCCGATCCGAGCGTCGCCGCAGCGCTCGCGGAGCTGGCCCAGCGCGCCCCGTTCCTGAAGCTGCTCGGTTCCTACCCGGCGGCGTTTTCGTGAATCGAGTGCCCGTCATGACTGCACAAGCCGCAACCCACGCGCCCGAGTATGTGCGGCGCATCGCCCGCTACGTCGGCGGCAAGCCCATCGAGGAACTGGCGCGCGAGGTGGGACTCGACCCGACGACCATCGTGAAGCTCGCTTCCAACGAGAACCCGCGCGGACCCAGCCCGAAGGCGCTCGCAGCGATCGCGCAGGCCGCAACCGAGCTCACTCGTTATCCGGACGGCAACGCATATGCGTTGAAGTCGGTTCTGGCGGAGCGCCTCGACGTTCCGATCGAAGGCATCGTGCTGGGCAACGGTAGCAATGACGTGCTCGAGCTGGTGACGCACGCGTTCCTGCGTGCCGGCGACGAAGCGGTGTACGCGCGTCACGCATTCGTCGTCTATCCGCTCGCGACGCAGGCGCGCGGTGCGACCGGCATCGAAGTTCCGATGCGCGACTACGCACACGACCTCGAGGCGATGCACAAAGCGATCACGCCGCTCACGCGTGTGGTGTTCGTCGCCAATCCCAACAATCCGACCGGCACCTGGCTCCCGCCCGAGCAGCTCGAAGCGTTCGTGCGCAGCGTGCCGCGCGATACGCTGGTCGTTCTCGACGAGGCGTACAACGAATATCTCGAGCCGCAGCAGGACGCGAATTCCACGGCGTGGGTCGCGCGCTATCCCAACCTGATCGTGACGCGCTCGTTCTCGAAAGCGTACGGGCTTGCGGCCCTGCGTATCGGCTACGGGGTGATGGATCCCGAGGTCGCCGACCTGCTCAACCGCGTGCGGCAGCCGTTCAACGTCAACGCGCTCGCACAGGCCGCCGCGCTTGCCGCGCTTGCCGACACCGACTATGTCCGAGAGAGCCGCGCGCTCAACTTCAAGGGCATGCGCCAACTCGAGCAGGGATTGCGAGAGCTGAACGTGGCCTACATTGCCTCGCATGGCAACTTCATCCTGGCACGGGTAGGCCACGGCATGCGCGTCTACGGGCGTTTGCTCGACCAGGGCGTGATCGTTCGACCGGTCGCCAACTACGCGCTTCCGGAGTGGCTGCGCATCACCGTAGGGTTGCCGTCCGAAAACGAACGCTTCCTTGGCGCCCTCCGCATCGCGCTGCACGACTGAAGGCAAGCCGCCGCGTCGCGGGGCTCACTCACTTGCCAAGCGCATTGACGCGCGCTGACGCGAACCCGCTCGATCCTGGCTTTATGGCTTCCCAAGCTCTCGTTGCCAAGCTCGCCGTCATCGGTGTCGGCTTGATCGGCGGCTCTTTCGCACTGGCGCTCAAGCGGGCGGGCGCAGTGCGCGAGGTGATCGGCGTGGGCCGCACCCGGGCGAACCTCGATGAAGCTCTGCAACGCGACATTGTCGACCGCGCGGTGACGCTGGACAGTGATTGGGTCGCGGAGCTGCGCGATGCCGACGTCGTGCTGCTTGCGACGCCGGTTGCGCAATACGGTGAGATTCTGCGCAAACTGGCGCCGCATCTTCGCGATAACGCAATCGTCACCGATGCGGGAAGCACCAAGCAGGACGTCATCCGCACGGCGCGCGAGACCCTTGGAGATCGCTTTCAACGGTTCGTGCCCGCGCATCCGGTTGCTGGAAGCGAGCAGTCCGGTGCGGCGGCCGCGGACGCCCGACTGTACGTCGACAAGGTCACGGTCCTCACGCCGACGCAGGAGACAGCCGCCGATGCGCTGCGCGGCGTGGAAGCATTGTGGCGCGCATGCGGCTCTCGGGTGCTCAGCATCGATGCGGCCAAGCACGATCGGATCCTGGGTGCGATCTCGCATCTTCCGCACCTGCTCGCATTCGCTTACGTGGACGCGGTGGTCGCGCGCCCCGACGCGAACCAAACGCTCGCGCTCGCCGGCAGCGGCTTTCGCGACTTCACGCGCATCGCCGGAAGCTCGAGCGAGATGTGGCGCGATATCGCGCTGGCCAATCGCGACGCGCTGCTCGCGGAGATGGAAGCGTTTCGCAACCGCTTCGATGCATTGGAGGCGGCCGTGCGCGACCGTGACGCCGCCGCACTTGGGACGTTCATCGCGCGCGCCGCGCAAGCGCGACGTCGATGGTCCGGCACTGCCGGGGCCGTGCCGTGCTCGGAAGACGAAGCCTGAGCGATCCGCGATGCAGGCTTTTCCCGCAACACTGACCCTGGCGCCGCTGCATGGCGCGAGCGGCGAGGTTACCTTGCCGGGCTCCAAGAGCATCTCCAATCGAACGCTGCTGCTCGCAGCGCT
>DATKLH010000362.1:0-3794 GCA_035542515.1 Casimicrobiaceae bacterium | reverse complement strand
CCGCTCATCACGCTGTCGAAGGAAGCGACGGTCGCGAATCGCCGTCTCGCGTTCAATCGACTGCGCGATCGCGACGTCGTGGTGAAGCTCTTCGACGAGCTGGGGCCGCGCTACAAGTCGCGGCCGGGCGGTTACCTGCGCATCCTCAAGTTCGGCTACCGGCAGGGTGACGCAGCCCCGATGGCACTGGTCGAGCTGGTCGACCGCCCCGAAGGTGTCGCTGCCACCGAAGAAGCCGCGAGCTGATCGCCGCGATCGCGGAATACGTTTTTGCAGCATGAAAAAGCCGGGACAGGTCCCGGCTTTTTTGTCGTTTGTCGTACCGCTCGAGTCGAACATTCGCATCTGTCGTATGACAGCAACCTGTGGCATTCATCATTCTGCGCCATTGAGCGCTCAACCGTGTACGATGCGACGCCATGCCTGATACGATCCTCGTTACCGGCGGCGCCGGATATATCGGGTCCCACATCGTCGTGGAGCTGGCCAAGGCCGGCTACGCTCCGGTCGTTCTCGACAATTTCGCCAACAGCAGCCGCGCAGTGATGCCGCGCCTCGAAGCGCTCGCGGGTCGTCCGGTTCCCTGCATCGTCGCCGACGTCCGCGACACCAAGGCGTTGCGCGCGGCGTTCCACGATCATCCCATCGCAGGAGTGGTCCACTGCGCGGGGCTGAAGGCCGTCGGTGAATCGGAGGAGCGGCCGCTCGCGTACTACGACACGAACGTGGGCGGCGCGCTCGCCCTCGTCGAAGTGATGGGCGAAGCGGGCGTGGCGTCGCTCGTCTTCAGCTCTTCGGCCGCCGTCTACGGGCAGCCGGAGGACCTGCCCGTCGCGGAGGATGCGCCGTTGCGTCCGCAAAGCGTCTACGGTCGCACCAAGCGCGTCGTCGAGGATTTCCTGCGCGATCTCGCGAAAGCCAACGCGAACTGGCGTATCGCGATCCTGCGCTACTTCAATCCGGCTGGCGGACACAACTCGGGAATGCTCGGCGAGGCCGCGCGAGGCAAGCCGCAGAACCTCGTGCCCGTGTTGTGCCGCATCGCGGCGGGCGAGATGGCCGAGTTCACCGTGCATGGCAGCGATTGGCCGACTGCGGACGGAACCGGCGTGCGCGACTACATACACGTGCAGGACCTCGCCGAGGGTCACGTGCGCGCGTTCAAGTATCTCGCGACGCATCCGGGCGTGCTCACGCTCAACCTGGGGCTTGGTCGCGGTTACTCGGTGCTCGAGGTGGTGACGGCGTTCGAGAAGGCGTGCGGGCGCGGGATCGCGCGAGTCATGGGCCCGCGGCGTCCCGGCGACGTTGCAAGCTACTACGCCGATACGCGTCGTGCCGAGAAGCTGCTCGCATGGGCGCCGGCGCGCAACCTCGAGGTCATCTGCGCCGATGCGTGGCGCTGGCAGAAGAACGGCGGCCGCTATTGAGGTTGCGGCGCGTGTCGTAGCCGCGGCAGGCCCGCAGCGAACGGCGTTGGGTTGCCACAGCCGCGTATCGGCTACTTCGACTGACGATACCGGCGCAGCTCTTCGGTCAACCAGTCGCCGGCAAGCAGCTCCGAGCCGTCGCAGTTGACGTGATACGGTTGGCCGGACACGCTGCTCCCGCTCGCGAGATACCTGATGAAATCGTCCGCGGTGGACAGCCGCAGCTTGGCAAAACGGTACTTCATCTGCAGATGCGCCTTGGCCTCCGGCGCTGCGTAGACCGTGCCGTTGCGAATGAACGTGCAGCGCGACCCGCCGACGAAGTCGATCAGATGATCAATCTCGGCCTGCGCTCCCGCATCGGGCATGGCCAATGCCGACGATATCGGAGCGATCGCGCATCCTGCGGCGAATGCCGCTGCGCAGAGGAAGCGCGCGCATGGGGTGACGACGTGGATGGAGTCCATCGACAAGATGGACCGTAAGCCGCGGTTTTCGTTCATCGTGCGCGAAGGGGCGCCTCGTCGGTCGCCGCGACGAATGCAGCAGCCTTCAGCGCTTCCTCGCGGATCTGTTCGGTGAGCGCCGCCTTCAGTTCCGAGAACGCGGGCGTCGTCTTGACGGTGTAGTGGCGCGGGTGTGCGAGCGCGACCGGGACGTCGGCCTTGATGCGACCCGGTCGCGCGGTCATGACGACCACGCGATTGGCCATGAAGATCGCCTCCTCGATGTCGTGGGTGACGAACAGCACCGTCTTGCGCTCCGACTCCCAGATCGAAAGCAGAAGCTCCTGCATCAGCGATCGCGTCTGGTTGTCGAGCGCGCCGAACGGCTCGTCGAGCAGCAGAATTCGTGGCTCGTTGGCGAGCGCACGCGCGATGGCGGTGCGCTGCTGCATGCCGCCCGAGAGCGTGCGCGGATAATGATGCTCGAAGCCATGGAGCCCCATGCGTTCGATGTACGAACGTACGATTTCGCGCTGACGCGCTGGCGCGACCTTGCGTTCGCGCAATCCGAAGGCGATGTTCTGCTCGACGGTGAGCCACGGAAACAGCGTATAGCTCTGGAAAACCATGCCGCGCTCGGCACCGGGACCGCTCACGTCGCGACCGTCGAGCATCACGCGGCCGGAGCTCGGGACGTCGAGTCCCGCAACGATGCGCAGGAGCGTGCTCTTGCCGCAACCCGATGGGCCCAGGATGGTGATGAAGTCGTTGTCCTGGACCCGCAGCGACACCGGCTTCAGAGCCTGCGTCGACGCACGGCCGCGACGACCTGGAAAGATGCGCGTGACCTCGTCGATGACCAACCCGGTATCGGTCGACATGCGCACTTTCGTGCCGGCTCTAACTGGCGTACCACGCGAAGATGCGCTGGTTCGCCCACTTGAATGCGAGGTCCGACGCGAGTCCGATCACGCCGATCACGATGATGCCGAAGATGATCTGCCCGGTATTGAGCAGGGCCTGGCTGTCCGTGATCATGTGCCCGATGCCGCTCGACGCGCCGATCAGCTCCGCGACGATGACATAGGTCCACGCCCAGCCGAGCACCAGGCGCAGCGTCTCGGCGATCGCCGGCGCGGAGTTGGGAACGAGCACGCGGCGCACCACCCCGCGCGCGTTGGCGCCCGGCGTGTACGCGGCTTCGACGAGGTCGCGACGCGTGGACCCGACCGTCACTGCGATCATGAGCACGATCTGGAAGAACGAGCCGATGAAGATCACGAGCAGCTTTTGCATCTCGCCTATGCCGGCCCAGAGGATGAGCAGTGGAATGAACGCCGAGGCGGGCAGGTAGCGAGCGAACGAGACGAACGGCTCGAAGAACGCTTCGATCGGTTTGTACGCACCCATGGTGATGCCGAGCGGCACCGCGAGGACGGCCGCGAGAACGAAACCGCCGACCACGCGCCACACCGTGATCGCGACGTCGCGGGCGAACCCGAACTGCGTGAACAGCGCGTAGCCCTGCTCGAGCATCGTAAGCGGATCGGCGAGGAAGGTGCGCGATACGAAGCCGCCGAACGTCGCTGCACTCCACAGGAGGATGAAAAGAACGAAGAACGCGATGCCGAGTGCGATGCGCGCGGTCGGCGAAACGGGTTTGAGCGGGGTCATGCTCGTCAAGAGCCCATCAGCACGATCGTCGTCCCGGCGGGAGCCGGGACCCAGCGACTTTCGCGACACGCCAAGGAACATGCAAAGTCACTGGATCCCGGCCTGCGCCGGGATGACCCGTGTGGGCAAACAAGCTGCGCTCGTTTGCGACATGCAAGCAGCAACGCAAAGTCACTGGATCCCGGCCTGCGCCGGGATGACCCGTGTGGGCAAACAAGCTGCGCTCGTTTGCGACACGGGTCAC
>DATKLH010000361.1:0-21427 GCA_035542515.1 Casimicrobiaceae bacterium | reverse complement strand
CTGTCGGACTGGCTGGTCGTGCGCGTTACGGTCAACCTGGGCGAATCGTTCCTCGACCGCATGATCGCGATGGTGGAGAGCGCGCGCCGCCAGAAGACCCCGAACGAGATCGCGCTGACGATCCTGCTGGTGAAACTGACGCTCGTGTTCATTTTCGCCACGGTGACGCTGCTGCCGTTCTCGATCTACGCCGTGGAGCTCGCCAAGACGGGCAACCCGGTGACCATCACCGTGCTGGTCGCGCTGCTGGTCTGCCTCATCCCGACGACCATCGGCGGATTGCTGTCCGCCATCGGGCTTGCCGGCATCGGTCGGATGCTGCGCGCCAATGTGATCGCGATGTCGGGTCGTGCCGTCGAAGCCGCGGGCGACGTCGACGTGCTGTTGCTCGACAAGACCGGCACCATCACCCTCGGCAATCGCCAGGCCGCGGAAATGATCACGGCGCCCGGGGTGTCCGCGCGCGAGCTCGCCGATGCGGCGCAGTTGAGCTCGTTGCCCGACGGAACGCCGGAAGGTCGCAGCATCGTCGTGCTCGCCAAGGAAAAATTCGGCTTGCGCGAACGCGACATTCATGGACTGGGTGCGACGTTCGTCCCGTTCTCGGCGCAGACGCGCATGAGCGGAGTCAATCTGAACGGTCGCGAGATCCGCAAGGGGGCCTCCGAAGCGATCCGGGCATTCGTCGAAGCGAAGGGTGGCAAGTTTCCCAACGAGGTGACCACCACGGTGGAAGCGATCGCGCGCCGTGGAAGCACTCCGCTGGCGGTTGCGGACGGCGCGCGCGTGCTCGGAGTGATCGAGCTCAAGGACATCGTAAAGGGCGGTATCAAGGAACGCTTCGCGCAACTGCGCCGTATGGGCATCAAGACGGTGATGATCACCGGCGACAATCGGCTCACCGCCGCTGCCATCGCAGCCGAAGCGGGGGTCGACGATTTCCTCGCCGAGGCCACGCCCGAAGCGAAGCTCAAGCTCATTCGCGACACCCAGGCCGAAGGACGGCTGGTCGCGATGACCGGCGACGGTACCAACGACGCGCCTGCGCTGGCGCAGGCCGATGTCGCGGTCGCGATGAACACCGGCACGCAGGCGGCGAAGGAAGCCGGCAACATGGTCGACCTCGACAGCAATCCGACCAAGCTGATCGAGGTGGTCGAGACCGGCAAGCAGCTCCTGATCACCCGCGGCTCGCTCACCACGTTCTCGATCGCCAACGACGTCGCGAAGTACTTCGCGATCATCCCGGCGGCGTTCGCGACCACCTATCCGCAGCTCAACCTGCTGAACGTCATGCACCTCGCGACGCCGGCGAGCGCGATCCTCTCCGCGGTGATCTTCAATGCGCTCATCATCATCGCGCTCATTCCGCTCGCACTGAAGGGCGTGAAGTATCGCGCGGTGGGAGCTGCGCGCCTTCTGCGCGACAACATGCTCGTATACGGCATCGGCGGGATCATCGCGCCGTTCATCGGGATCAAGATCATCGATCTGATCCTCGAACTGCTGCATCTCGCCTGAGGCCATCGGAGATCCAACATGCTCACGCAACTTCGCCCCGCGCTCGTGCTGGTGATCCTGATGACGATCATCACCGGGCTCATCTATCCAGCGATAGTCACCGGGATTGCGCAGGTCGCGATGCCGGGCAAGGCCAACGGCAGCCTGATCGAGGGCGCAAAAGGGCCGGTGGGCTCCGAGCTCATCGGACAGCCATTCAGCGATCCCAAGCACTTCTGGTCGCGGCCTTCCGCCACCTCACCGTATCCGTACAACGCGAGCTCGTCGTCGGGCTCGAACCAGGGTCCCACCAATCCGGCGCTCACCGACGCTGTCAAGGACCGCATCAAGGCCTTGCACGACGCCGATCCGGACAACAAGGCCCCGGTCCCGGTCGATCTGGTGACCGCTTCGGGCAGCGGCCTCGATCCGCATGTCAGTCCTGCCGCGGCCGACTACCAGGTGACGCGCGTTGCCAAGGCGCGCGGCGTTGCGCCCGAGCGCGTGCGCGAGCTGGTCGCGCGGTACACGGAAGGTCGCCAACTCGGCTTCCTCGGCGAGCCGCGGGTGAACGTGCTGCAACTGAACCTCGCCTTGGATAAACTGGGAGGATGACCGACCTGCGGCGCGACGAGCGGCCCGATCCCGACGCGCTGCTCGCGAGGATCAGCGCCGAGGAGCAACGCGCTGCGCGCGGACGCCTGAAAGTCTTCTTCGGGGCATCGCCGGGTGTCGGCAAGACCTTCGCGATGCTGTCCGAAGCTCAGCGGCTGCGTGAGCAAGGCTGCGATGTCGCGGTTGGCCTCGTCGAAACGCACGGCCGCACGGAGACCGCGCGCTTGCTCGCCGGTCTCGACGTGCTGCCACGAAAACGCGTCGAGTACCGGGGCAACGTGCTCGAGGAGTTCGATCTCGACGCGGCGCTGGCGCGCAAACCCGCCGTGCTGCTGCTCGACGAGCTCGCGCACACCAACGCGCCCGGCTCGCGCCATCCCAAACGCTACCAGGACGTGCAGGAGCTGCTCGCGGCCGGCATCGACGTCTACACGACCGTCAACGTCCAGCATCTCGAGAGCCTGAACGACATTGTCGGCGGCATAACCGGCGTCAAGGTTCGCGAGACGCTGCCCGACCGCATCTTCGAAGAGGCCGACGAAGTCGTACTGGTCGACCTCACCCCGGACGATCTGCTGCAGCGTCTCAAGGAAGGCAAGGTCTACTTCCCCGAGCAGGCAGCGCGCGCGATCCAGAATTTCTTCCGCAAGGGCAACCTGCTTGCGCTGCGTGAGCTGGCGCTGCGTCGCACCGCCGATCGTGTCGACACGCAGATGCGGACCTACCGCACCGAGAACGTGGCGCGCGCGCCGGTGTGGAAAACGCGCGATTCGCTGCTCGTCGGCATCGGTCCGCGCGTGGGCAACGAGGCGGTGGTGCGCAGCGCGGCGCGCCTTGCGGCCGCATTGGAGGTAAGCTGGCACGCGGTATACGTCGAGACGCCGGCGCTGGCGCGCCTGCCGGAGAAGCGCCGGCGCGCGACCCTCGCGACGTTGAAGCTCGCCCAGGAGCTCGGCGCGCAAACCGCCACGATCGGCGCGCCCGATCCGGTACCCGCGCTCGTCGATTACGCGCGTGCGCACAACCTTGGCAAGGTCGTGCTCGGACGCGAGCCCGCGCGCCGTCCGTGGTACTGGTGGCGCCGCAGTCCCGCGTTGCGGCTCAACATCCTCGCGCCCGATCTCGACGTCATCCTGGTGGGACGCGAGCGCGCGCAAGTCGAGTCGAGCGAGGAAGGCCCGCCCGAGTCGGTACCCGACAACTTCATGCAGCGTTACGCCGGCGCGCTCGCAATCTGCGCCGCAACCACGCTGCTGGCATTCCCGCTCCAGCACCTGTTCGAGCTTTCGAACATCGTCATGGTGTTCCTGCTCGCGGTGGTAGCGGTTGCGCTGCTGTTCGGACGCGGGCCGGCGGTACTCGCAGCGATCGTCAACGTGCTCGCCTTCGATTTCTTCTTCGTGCCGCCGCAGTTCACTTTCGCAGTGTCCGATGCGCAGTACGTTTTCACCTTCGCCGTGATGCTGCTGGTGGGTCTTGTGGTAGGCCAGCTCACTGCACGCTTGCGTTATCAGGCCAAGTTCGCGTCCCAGGGCGAGGAGCGTGCACGGCGGCTGTTCGACATGGCGCGCGAGCTTTCCGCAGCCCTTGCGCCGGAGCAGGTCGCCGAAATCGGCGAGCGCTTCGTCGCGGCGACCATGCCCGGCAAGACCGCGGTCTTGATGCTCGCCAGCAACGAAACTCTGCAACCGCCTCCCGACGATGAAACGCATCCGCAGGTGGACATGGCGATCGCGCGCTGGTGTGTCGATCACGGAGAGCCGGCGGGGACCGGTACCGATACGCTTCCTGCCGCCGGCAAACTATACCTGCCGCTCAAAGCGCCGGTGCGCACGCGCGGTGTGCTGGTCGTCGAGCCCGCGGACGGCGGCCAGCTGATGATTCCCGAGCAGCGACGTCTCCTCGAAACCTGCGCGGCACAGATCGCGATCGCCGTGGAGCGCGTGCATTTCGTGAGCGTGGCGCAGAGCACGCTGGTCGACATGGAGTCGGAGCGCCTGCGCAATTCGGTGCTCTCGGCCCTTTCTCACGATCTGCGCACGCCGCTGACGGCGCTGGTGGGGCTGTCCGAAACGCTCGCGCGCGATCTCGCGGAAGGCGGCGGCACCAGCGATGGACCGGCGCGCGCGCTCGCGATCCGCGAGCAGGCGCGCCGCACCGCGCAGCTCGTCGACAACCTGCTCGAAATGGCGCGCCTCGAAGCGGGACGTGTCAACGTGCGTCGCGAATGGCAGTCGGTGGAAGAGCTTGCCGGCGGTGCGATTGCCGCGCTCGAGCCGGTGCTGGCCGGGCGGTCGGTCGCGGTCGACCTTCCGCGCGATCTTCCTCTCGTGGCATGCGACGCGGCGCTGATCGAACGCGTGCTCGTGAACCTGCTCGAGAACGCCACCAAGTACACGCCACCGGGAACGCCGATCCGCATCGGCGCACGGCATGTCGACGATGTCGTGGAGGTCGTCGTCGAAGACCGCGGGCCGGGATTGCCGCCGGGTCGTGAGCGCGCGATCTTCGAAAAATTCACGCGCGGCGAAAAGGAATCCGCCGTGCCCGGCGTGGGATTGGGGCTGGCGATCTGCCGGGCGATCGTCGAAGCGCATGGCGGTCGAATCCACGCGGAGAATCGCGAGGGCGGCGGTGCGCGATTCATTTTCACGCTGCCCGCCGGTGAAGCGCCGCCCGCGCCACCCGAAACCGAACCCGGGGCCGAACCCGGAGCGCCGCTCTGATGGAAGCGACCCCGCTGGTGCTGGTCGTCGAAGACGACAAGGAGATCCGCCGTTTCGTGCGCTTGGCGTTGGAGCACGAGCACTATCGCGTCGCGGAGGCCGACACGGTTCGCGCGGGCGTCATCGAAGCGGGAACGCGCAAGCCCGACATCGCGGTGCTCGACCTCGGCTTGCCCGACGAGGACGGCGTGAACTTCATCCGCGAAGTGCGCGGCTTTTCCTCGCTGCCGATCCTGGTGTTGTCGGCGCGTACCGACGAGTCGGACAAAGTCATCGCGCTCGATGCCGGTGCCGACGACTATCTCACCAAGCCGTTCGGCGTGGCGGAGCTGTCGGCGCGATTGCGCGCGATGCTGAGAAGAGGAACGCGCACACCCGAGAGCGGCGCGACGGTGGTGCGTTTCGGCGATGTCGTGCTCGATATGCCGAATCGGATCGTGACCCGGGCTGGTGAGTCAGTGCACCTGACGCCCGTGGAGTTCCGCTTGCTGGCGCATCTCGCCGTTCATCCCAACAAGGTCCTCACGCATCGGCAGTTGCTGCGCGAATTGTGGGGCCCCTCGCACGTGGAGCACGTGCACTATCTGCGCATCTACATGGCGAACCTGCGCCGCAAGCTCGAGAGTGATCCGGCGCGGCCGCGGCACCTATTGACCGAGACGGGGATCGGTTACCGGTTCGTCCCCTGAGGCGTCGGGCCGCGATAGCTTGTAATCTTTGCGCATTGCGCAAGAGCGTGAGAGGGGCGAAACGAGCCGAGCTCGTGCCGGCCGCTCGCGGCTGGAGGGACAGCGTCCTCGCGTTCTGTTGCGCCAAGCGCACGCTCCGCCTCGGCGAAGGCCTCGCCCACGGCGCGATGGTCGCGCGCAGCAACGAGCCCTTCGCGCAGCGTCTCCTGATCGAACAGTGCGGCCAGGTGCGCCAGCAGATCGAGGTGCTGCCGGGCGGCCGCAACGGCGGGCATCAGGATCACCAGTATCAGAGTGACCGGTTGCGCATCGAACGCATCGAAATCGATCGGTTTGCGCACGCGCAGCAACATGGTGAGCGGCGCTGCGAGGCCTTTCATGCGCGCGTGCGGAAACGCGACTCCGTTGCCGACGCCGGTCGACCCAGTGGCTTCGCGACGCTCCAGGGCGTCGGCGATCGCCGTCGCGTCGATGCGGTAGGCGCGCTCGAAGGTGCGAGCCGCGATGTCGAGGGCGTGCGACTTGTCGCGTGCATCGACGTCCAGATCCACGAGGCGCGGACAGAATCGATTCTGGGTCGGCGTGCTGGCGCGCACAGCAGCGCTCCTGAGCCGGCACTGGCGCGGCACAACCCGCGATGCCGGATTCCACGACAGCGGACGCAGTCGGCGCGGTTCGCGCACATCGCCGATCCGTGCGGTCGCGACCATCGGGGTGGGGCGGGGCGTGGCCGAGTGCACCGGATCAGCTCGGCGAGCGCTCGACGAATGCGCGCAGCACTGAACGCACATCGCTTGCGCTCGTCAGTCGATCGCGAAACGCGCGGTCGCCAAGCAGAGTGACCACCTCCGCGAGCAGCTGCAGATGCGCTTCAGGGTCTCCGTCCTCAGGCACCAGAATGACCAGCGCAAGGTAGACCGGGCGATGGTCGGGCGCCTCGAACGGTATGGGGCTGCGGGTGCGGATGAGGACGCTCACCGGTGCCGCAAGGCCTGTTACGCGGGCATGCGGGATGGCGATGCCTCTGCCGATCGCGGTGGATCCCGCCTGCTCGCGCCGCCACAAGGCCCGCAGGGCGCGTGCAGGATCGACATGCTGAACGCGTTGCAGTTCGGTCACAGCAAGGTCGAATACATCGTTCTTGTCACGCGCATCGGCGTTCAGCACGACCGCGTCCGGGCACAGCGACCGTATTTCGGCGCTTGCTGAAGTGACATCCATGGCTGCGCCTCCGCGCGACGAAAGCGCGACGAAAGATTGGTTCGAGGGATGGTGGAGCGACATGCGCAAGAAGATAGCGTCGGCATCGTCAAGATCGTGTCCATTTCGCGGGCTGCGACATCAATAGCGCGTATGCGAAGTCGCGCCGGAACGCGAAGCCTCGAGCGCTTCATTTATGTCTCGTTTACGCGAAGCGCCAACCTTTTTATCGCACCTTTGCGCGCACCGCCGTAAGGTCGCGGGATGCCCCGACCGTCATACCCCGAACGCGTCCACGACAGCGATCAGCCGACCTCCACGACGCCGCGGAGCGGGGATGCCCGGATGGCGAATTGGCGCTGGTTGCTGTTCGCATTGCTCAAGCGCTTCGAGGTCAAGGAGGAAAAGTACCTCCACATCCCGGGCGCAACAGCGGTGAGCCTCGACGTACCGCTGCCGCCGGAAGACCGCGGTGGCAGTCCGGCGTGACGAGCGGGTCAGGCCCGTGGCAGGCGTGACGGCGTAAAAATCCCGTAAAAAAGCCACTCGAAGGTTTCAGGCGGGCGTCAGCACGGCTATGCTAGCCGGTTGATGAGCACGGCCGCGCCCGCGCAGACGCCCGCTGGATCGCCCCACACGCCTGCGCGACAGGCCACCTGGGGTCTGGCGCTGCTCGCCCTGGGCGTGGTCTACGGTGACATCGGGACCAGCCCGCTCTACGCTGCGCGCGAAACCTTCAATCCCGACCACGGCATCCCGTTCACGCCCGAGAATGTCATCGGCGGCGTGTCCGCGATCTTCTGGACCCTGATGATCGTCGTGTCGCTGAAGTACGTGACACTCGTGCTGCGCGCCGACAACCGCGGCGAAGGCGGCATCATGGCGCTGCTCGCGCTCGCCGTGCGCTCCGTCGGCAGTCGCCCGCGACTGGTGAACGTGCTGCGCATCATCGGGGTCTTCGGCGCGTCACTGTTCTACGGCGATGCCGTGCTGACCCCCGCGATTTCGGTGCTCTCCGCGGTCGAGGGACTGGAAGTCGGCACGGCGGCTTTCAGGCCCTACGTCATTCCGATCGCAACCGGGATTCTCCTTGCGTTGTTCTCGATCCAGCGCCATGGAACGGGAACGGTCGGCAAGCTGTTCGGACCGATCTGCGTGGCGTGGTTCATCGCGCTTGCCGCATCGGGGATCTGGAACATCGCCAAGGCGCCCGCGATCCTGGAGGCGCTCAATCCGATCCATACCTTCCAGTTCTTCACGGGTCACGGCTACGCCTCGTTTCTGGTTCTCGGCTCGGTGCTGCTCGCGGTCACCGGTGCCGAAGCGCTCTACGCCGACATGGGGCATTTCGGCAAGCGTGCGATCCGCCTCGCCTGGTTCGGCATGGTGGCGCCGGCGCTGGTCCTCAACTACTTCGGCCAGGGCGCGTTGCTGATCGTGCATCCTGCGGCATTGCAGAACCCGTTCTTCCTCGCGTTTCCCGCATGGGCGCTGTATCCGATGGTCGTGCTCGCGACGGCGGCGACCGTGATCGCGTCGCAGGCCACGATCTCCGGCGCCTACTCGATGACCCAGCAGGCGATCCAGCTCGGCTACCTCCCGCGCATGGCGATCCAGCACACCTCGGCGAGCACCATCGGTCAGATCTACGTGCCCGCGGTGAACTGGACGCTCCTGGTCGTCGTGGTCATTGCAGTCATCGGCTTCGGCTCGTCCACCCGACTCGCCAATGCCTACGGCGTCGCCGTGATGGGCACGATGCTCATCACCACGCTGCTGACGTTCTTCGTCATCCGCTACGAATGGCGTTATCCGTTGCTCTTCTGCGTCACGGTCACCGCATTCTTCGCCGTGGTCGACCTCACGTTCTTCGCCGCAGCGTTGCACAAGCTGTTCGAAGGGGGCTGGATGCCGCTTGCCCTGGGCACGGCGGTGTTCACCATCATGGCCACGTGGCGACGCGGCCGCGAGTTGCTCGTGGAACAGCTTCGGCAATCGTCGGTGCCTCTGCAGGCGCTGCTCGAATCGCTGTTCATCGCGCCGCCGCAAGTGGTACCCGGCACGGCCGTATTCCTCACGTCGACACCCGACGCGACGCCGCATGCGCTTCTCCACAGCCTCAAGCACTACAAGGTGCTGCACGAGCGCAATGTATTTCTCACGGTGCAATTCGAGGACCAGCCGTGGCTCGATGACGAGCAGCACCTCAAGTGCGAGAACCTGGGCTCGGGATGCTGGCGCGTGCTGGTGCGCTGCGGGTTCATGGAGCTGCCGGACATCGTTCGCGCGCTGGATCTGTGCAAGCCGTTTGGGCTGGCGATCGAGCCGATGGAAGTGTCGTTCTTTCTCTCACGCGAAAAGGTCGTCGCGGGTGCGGTCGGGCAGGGGATGGCGCGCTGGCGCGATCGCATCTTCGCCGCGATGGCACGCAACGCCGGGAGCGTGAGCGACTTCTTCAACATCCCGACCAACCGCGTGGTCGAGCTCGGGACGCGCATCGAAATCTGAGATCTTCCGTGCGGTGCGCGTAAGCGGTTGGCACGGCATCGGTGTCGAGCGCCTCTGGCAGGTCCTCGTTACAGGCCTGCTTGTCCCGCCTCGAGTCCGTGTTCAGCCCTCGTGTTCACCGACTCACGCCCCTCGCGGCGAAAGCTTGTACACTCCTCGGACCGGCTTCAGCGCGCATCGCGCGTGAAGCCATCATCTCCGAACGGCGAAACTCCCCGCATGGATACCTGGCTGTCGCTTGCGCCGCCTCCCCTGTGGCTGCTGCGCGTCGCAGTAGCCGGCGTGTGGATCTACGAGGGGCTGTGGTGCAAGGTCCTCGGGCGCTCGCAGCACGAGCTCAGTGTCGTGCAGGCCGTACCTCGTTACGGCGAGCGCTGGGGTCGTCCGTTCCTGCTTGCGCTCGGTTGGGTCGAGCTGGGTCTGGGCCTCTGGGTGTTGAGTGGTCGCGCCGCCGCGCTCGGTGCCCTTGCGCAAACGATCCTGCTCGTCGCGCTCAACGCGAACGGGCTGTTGTGGTCGCGCCGTCTCATCGACGATCCGGGCGGAATGCTGTTCAAGAACTTCGCGTTCCTCGTGCTCGCCTGGACGACCGCGGGCCTGACGACATGACCCAGGGCGTTTCGGTCGACGCACTGTGGAAAGCCGGCCGTTTCGATGAGCCGCGCGGACCTTCGCGCGTGCTGTTCGGGCGCATGTACGAGGACGCGGCGATCGAAGAGGCCGCTTTCGCGCCGGGCTCGCGCGTCTTCTGCATTGCGTCCGCGGGTTGCACGGCGATGCGACTCGCTCCACGGCACGAGGTCGTCGCGGTCGACATCAATCGCGCGCAACTCGATTACGCGGCGTCGCGCCTGGCGGGCGCGCCGATGGTGCATGGTGCGGCCGAGCACATGATGCGTCTCGGCAGATCGCTGTTGCCCCTGGCCGGTTGGACGCACGATTGCATCCACACGTTTCTGGCTTTCGATCAACCGGCAGCACAATACGAATTCTGGCAAGCTCGTCTGGATACGCGACGCTTTCGCGCTGCGCTCGCGACGCTGCTTTCGGTCACCGCTTTGCGCCGCGTCTACGCGGCGCCGCTGCTCGCCGCGCTGCCGGACCGATTCGCGGCGGTGATGCGCTCGCGCATGGAGCGCTGCTTTCGCACGCATGCCAATCGCAACAACCCGTGGGCGCGAGCTCTGTTGGCGGGCGAGCTTGCGAAGGAAGCGCCGCCGGCGGGAGCAACCGCGATCGAGCTCGTGCATTCGGATGCCGCGGCATTCCTGGAACAGACACGCGCGGCAAGCTTCGGCGGGTTTACGCTGTCCAACATCCTGGACGGTGCCGATGCGGGCTATCGTGACCGGCTGTTCCGCGCCATCCGGCGCGCGGCTGCACCCGGCGCCATGGTCGTGCTGCGAAGCTTCGGTGAGCCGACCCCCGCCACGGTCGGCAATCGCGCCGCCGACGATCGATCGATGTTGTGGGGCATCGTGGAAGTGCGGCCGGCCGACACGCTGCCGTCCTGAAACAACGATTCAGCGGGACGCTGGTTCAGCGCGTCGCGACTGCCGTGCGGTGGCAGTCATGCCGGCGAGAATATGCCGATGCAGTTGATGCGCGAGCAGACGCTCGAACGAGCGCCACAGCCAGCGCGGACGCAGATGCGCACGATAGCGCGTGGTCAGCGCGACTTCGCAGTGGTCCCCGCTCGGCTGGATCGCGTACGAGCCGCCCAGCGTGGTGATGCACCTCTCGATGCCCAGGTGCTGGCCTACCACGTCGAATCGCAGGAGACGCGGCGGGTCGATCTCGGTGATGCGCTTGACCAGCTTGCCGTGCGCGTAGGTGCACTCGACCATGGTGCCGACGTCCTTGGCACCACCGTCCGTGCGCACCGGCGTGGGCAGGAACATCCGCAATAGCAACGGCGGCGGGTGCTCCACATCCTCGTAGAACACGATGTTGTCCCACATGTGCTCGGGCTGCACCCGGAACGTCGCGGTCGTGGTGACCGCATCGGTGGACTGTCCGGGCGGAAACAGATGGCCGACCAGCCATAGCCATCGCTTGGCCTGCATCGGCGATCGCAGCGCCTTGGCGGGTCGACTCACGGCCGTCGCGGCCGCCGTGGCGGGCGTTCGGGCGGAAGCGGAGCCGTTGCGGGCACAGGCACGGTCTACGAGCGTGAAGAGAAGGGCACGCGCGGTGGTGCTACGGAATGACAGCATAGCGTACAACGCGGCACCGTTAGTGTGCCGTCCTGGAAATATCTCGCCTAGGAGCGGATGACAAACGCCGCGCGACATCGCGAACCTTGCCGATAGTCCCGATATCGGCTGCGGTTTCGATCAGCGCCATGCGCGCGCTCGCCCGCGTGAGCAGGCCGAGCAGCGACCATACAGCGTGAGGTCATGACGCTCGACGACGAAGCCGCGTGGCGCAAGGCGTCGCATGTCGCCCGGGCATCCGGGCACGTCGTAGACCCGCTGGCAGTGCATGCACTGGAAGTGATGGTGGTGCGCCGACTGCGCCGGCTCGAAGCGCGGGCTGTCGCCGGGGAGCTGGATCGCGCGGACGCTGCCTTGCTCGACGAGCAGCTTGAGCGTGCGGTACACGGTCGCCATCCCCAGGCCGTGCACCGACGCGCGCGCGCCGTCGAGCACCTCGCGCGGGGACAGGGGTCGACGGGCCGCGCGGATGACGGCCTGGATGGCCTCGCGTTGACGTGTGGTTCGTTCCATGAAGCGATCGGGCTGCCGTGTTACGATAATGATAAACCATTCTCAAATGTAATGACCGCGTCAACTCTACGCTACCGCACGTGTCCACCGTCCCGCTCGCGGGGCACGGCGTTGGTCGCCACGCTATGGACTCTCGCGCTATGGCTGGTCGGTGCCGCGTCGGTGCTTGCCGCTCCGCTACGCGTCGTCGCAGCGGAGAGCGTCTATGGCGATATCGCTCGGCAGATCGGTGGCGACGACGTCGTGGTGGTGGACGTGATCTCGCAGCCGAGCCAGGATCCGCACGCCTTCGAAGCGACACCCGCCATCGCGCGCGAGGTCGCCAGGGCCGACCTGGTCATCTACAACGGCGCAGGCTACGACGCATGGATGACGAGACTCCTCTCCGCTTCGAAGTCGCCCAGCCGCACGGTGATCGATGTCGCCGCGATCGCTCACAAGGGGGCCGACGCGAATCCGCACCTGTGGTACGACGTCGAAGTCATAAGCGGCCTCGCTGCGACGCTCGCGGAGACCTACTCGCAACTCGATGCATCGCATGGCCGGGGTTACGCGGATCGACTCGCGGGATTCGAGGCCTCGCTGGCAACCTTGCGCGAGACCATTGCCGGCATGCGTGCCCGCTACGCGCGTACGCCGGTCATCGCAACCGAGCCGGTGTTCGGCTACATGGCCGAAGCCCTGCAACTGTCGATGCACGGCGATCGCTTCCAGCTGGCCGTGATGAACGGCGTGGAGCCGCCGGCAGGCGCGGTGGCGATGTTCGAAAAGGAGCTGCGCTTGCGCACGGTGAAAGTGCTGCTGTACAACACTCAAACGAGCGAGGCGCTGTGCGAACGCATGCGCGGCATCGCGACCGAAGTCGGCATACCGGTTGTTGCGATCACCGAAACCCAGCCGCCGGGCGAGCATTACCAGGACTGGATGCTGTCGCAGTTGCAACGGCTCGATCGCGCGCTGGCCGGCCGATGAGCCACGCCATCGAGCTCGATGCCGTCACGCTGGCGCGCGGCGGGCGCGTGGTCTTGTCGCAGGTCGACGCCACCATCCGGATGGGCGAGTTTGTCGGCGTGTTCGGGCCCAACGGGGCGGGAAAGACCACGCTGTTGCACGCCATCCTGGGACTTCTGCAACCCCTGGCGGGCGCTGTTCGCGTCCTTGGCCAGGATGTTGCACGCGGGCAGTCCCACTGCGGCTATCTTCCGCAACAACGCGAGTCGCTGGCGGATCTGCGCATTCGCGCCTGGGACTTCGTCGCGAGCGCCGTGGATGGTGAGCGCTGGGGATTGCCTTGGCTCGGACGCGCCGGCGCCGTCGAGGTCGATCGCGTCATCGCATTGGTGGAGGCAGACGCGCTCGCCTCGCGGCGTCTGAGCGAATTGTCGGGTGGTGAACTGCAGCGACTGCGGCTCGCGCAAGCGCTGATCGGCAAGCCGAAGCTTCTGCTGCTCGACGAGCCGCTCGCGAGTCTGGATCCGCGTTTTCAGCACTCGATCGTGGCGCTGGTCAAGCGCATCCAGAGCACCGAAGGCGTCACTGTGTTGTTCACGGCGCACGACCCGAACCCGTTGCTGGGCGCGATGGATCGGGTGCTGTATCTGGGGCGCCAACGCGCCGCTCTTGGTTCGGTCGACGAAGTCATGACCAGCGACGTCCTGTCACGCTTGTACGACGTGCCCATCGACGTGTTGCGCGTGAACGGCCGCATCGTCATCGTCGCAAGCGACGGGACGGTCGAACCGCGGCCGGAGTGCCGACATGCTTGAGTACGACTTCATGCGGCAGGCGTTTCTCGCCGGAGGTGTCGTGGCGGTCGTTGCCGGCGCTGTCGGATTCTTCCTGGTGTTGCGCAATCTCACGTTCGCGGGACACGCGCTTTCGCACGTCGGATTCGCAGGTGCGACGGGCGCAGTCCTCGTCGGCGCGGCACCGCTGTGGGGGCTGCTGGTATTCACGCTGGCCGCGGGCGTCGCGATGGGGCTGCTCGGCGCTCGCTTGCGCGAACGCGATGTGGCGGTGGGCATCGTGCTCGCGCTCGCACTCGGGCTGGGCGTGCTGTTCCTGTCGATCTACACGACGCGCGCCACGCAGGCCACCGCGATCCTGTTCGGCAACGTCCTCGGCGTGTCGATGCAGACTGTATGGACGTTGGTTGCATTGAGCGTCGTGACGCTCGTTGCGCTCGCAGCGATCGCACGACCGCTTCTGTTCACGTCGCTCGCGCCGGAGGTTGCCGAGGCGAAAGGCGTCTCGTTGCGCTGGGTCTCCGTCGCGTTCCTGTGCGTGGTCGCCGTCGCCGTGGCGGAGAGCGCTCAGGTGGTGGGCGTATTGCTCGTCTTCGCGTTGATGGTGGGCCCGGCGGCTGCATCGCTGCGGCTCACCGCGCGCCCGCTTTCCGGCATCGCACTCGCAGCCGCGCTGGCCGTCGCCGAGACCTGGGCTGGCATCGCGCTGGCCTACGCGACCGACTGGCCCACCACCTTCTGGATCGTGCTGCTGAGTTGCATGGTTTATCTCATCGCGGCAGTTGTATCGCGTCGTGTCGCACCGCCTCTCGCCGAACAGCCTGTCTAGCAGCCCCGACGGCGCGTTCCCGGGCCGCGAAGCGTAGCGCGCACGGCGTTCCACACTCTGGTGATGTGCGTATGGATGGCACGCCAGGAGTGGCTTCCGCTTGCCGAGCTTGTCCGACGCGGCGAGCGGACGTTGTCCGGCGAGCGAGGCGCCATTTAGCGCCGCCTGCCTACACGGAAATCAGAACAAGCTGATTCTTCTCGCGACCGTAGCGCCGGACACTACGCCTGCATGTGCGAATGCCGAAGCGGACGCTCATGGACGAGGTGGCGCGCGCTTGGTGGCGAACATCGCCGCAGCCGTGCCCCGACGGCTGACATTCCGACGATGAGGAGGACTTCATGAAGACATCGAACACGATTTTCGCGGCGTCAGCGCTGGCTGCGGCTTCGCTGCTCGCAGGTTGCGCAACCTGGCACGATATGGACCGTTCGGAAAAGGGCACGGCGGTCGGCGCGACGGGTGGCGCTATCGTCGGCGCCGCTGTGGGCGGACCGATCGGTGCGGCGGTCGGGGCAGGCGTTGGCGGGTACACAGGTCATTACGAAGCGGGCGCGCCCTCCGGCAGTGCCCCGGCGCAGCCTGTGGCGAGCTCGCCAGTGGTCCGCTCCGCCCAGCAGTCGCTGAACGACAAGGGCTACAACGTCGGGTCGGTCGATGGCGTTTGGGGCCCGGACACGGCGTCGGCGGTCGCGCGCTTCCAGGAAAGCCGCGGTCTGCCGCAGACCGGCCGCCTGGACGATTCGACGTTGTCGGCGCTCGGCGTTTCGCGCTGAGCAGCTGCTGACGACGAGCGTGGGCATCGCGCGGTTCATGCCCGCGCATTGCCGCAACCGCTGTTCGCGCATCGCGCGCTCGACGGCAGCATCCCGTCGGGGACGCCACGTCCGTGCACGTAGTGCTTGGGTGGCCAGGCAAAAGCAAGTACTATTGCCCGATATCATCGTAACGCGCAATCGCACGGGCTTCGCCCCTGCGCTCTGCACGCGAAGAAGATCGCGTGCACGTGCGCTCGCAGGCGTCCTGCGCTTCCCCCGCGGCTGCACCAAGCCCCCGGCATCTGGATGTCCGAAGAGGAAGTCCCCGAAGACGTACGCAAGCTGCTGTACGAGCATGTTCATACTTACGAACAGCTCGAAACGCTGATGGCGTTGCAGCTCCTTCCGCAGCGTGAACTTAGTCTGGAGGAGATTGCGACGGCGGCGCGCTTGACCGCCGAGTCCGCCACCGAGGCCTTGCGCGAGCTGCAGCGCTTCGGCATCGTCGCCGTCGCGCGGAGCGGCTCGCCTCCGGGCTATAGTCGGACTGCGGGCGACCTCGAGCCGGTGCTGGACCGCCTGGTGCTGGCGTACGAAGAGCACCGCCTGGAGGTGATCAAGCTGATGAACGCCAATGCGATCGAGCGCATGCGCACCGGCGTGCTGCGCGCGTTCTCGGATGCGTTCGTCGTCGGGAGGAAGCGTGGGAATCGCTGAGACGGTCTACCTGCTCTGCGCCGTCGCCAGCGTGGCTTGCGCCTGGCTGCTGCTGCGCGGCTATCACTACAATCGCACTAGGCTCCTCTTCTGGAGCAGCCTGTGCTTCGGCGGGCTGGCGGTCAACAACATCCTCACTTTTCTCGACCTCGTTGTCGTGACTCAGGTCGATCTGTCGATGCTGCGCAGCGCCGTCGCGTTGCTGTCGTTGATGGTGCTGCTCTACGGCCTGATCTGGGAATCGAAGTAACCGCGCACGTCCATGGCGATCGAGTTCCTCTGGGGTGCGCTGACCATGGCCTGCCTGGTCGCCGCCCTGCTGTTCGCACGCTTCTGGTCGCTGTCGAAGGACCGCCTGTTCCTGTTCTTCGCACTGGCCTTCTGCGCGTTCGCGCTCAACTGGCTGGCACTGGCTGCGACGCGCAGTGCGATCGAAAGCCACTACGGCGTTTACCTGCTGCGCCTGCTCGGATTCGGCTTCATCCTCGTGGCGATCCTCGACCGGAATCGCCGCCGCGAATGACAGCGAGGCAACGGGCGGTGCTGCGCCGTGAAATCGGCTACACCAGAGGGACGGTGAGCGTCTTGATCATGTCGCTCGTATCGGGTCGCACGCCGCGCCACCAGAGGAACGCCTCGGCGGCCTGTTCGACCAGCATGCCCACGCCATCGGCGAGACGCGCAGCGCCGGCATCGCGGGCCGCGCGAAGAAAGGGCGTGAGGCCCTTGCCATACGCGAGCTCGTAGGCGAGGCAACCGGGCGCGAACGCCGCCGCAGGTACCGGCGGCAGTTCTCCGCGCAGACTGGCGGAGGTCGCGTTGGCGACGATGTCGAACGATTGCCCGGCGAGCTCGGAATAATTGCACGTGACGAACGCTCCGAAGCGGGCGAATTCGTCGTGCAGTCGCGATGCGCGGGCGACATCCCGATTGGCAATGACCAGCATCGCCGGCGCCTCCTGCAGGAACAATGGCAGGACGCCCCGCGCTGCGCCTCCTGCGCCGAGCAGGAGCACGCGTCGTCCGCGCAAAGGGAATCCGAGGTTGCGCTGGATGTCGTTGAGCAGTCCGACGCCATCGAAGTTCTCCGCCTGTACGCGGTCGCCGTCGAACTTCAGGCAATTGGATGCGCCGGCCCAGCGCGCGCGCTCCATGGGCTCGGTTGCGTAAGCGTAGGCATCGAGCTTGAACGGCGTGCTGACGTTGACACCGCGTCCGCCTGCGGCTCGGAACGCATCCACCGCCTGGTTGAAGGTCCCGAGCGGCGGCTCGATGATCTCGTAGGTGAGCTGCTGGCCGGTCTGCTGCGCGAAGGTGGAATGAATCAGCGGCGACTTGGAATGACGGATCGGGTTGCCGACGACGGCGTAGCGATCGACCATGATCTGCTCCGGGACAGGATGCGTGCGGCAGCGATCCTACCCGAGCGTCCTCGCACCATGCGCGGTGGTCTTATCGCGCGCGGGCGCGGCGTGGGCGTCGGCGGCTCACCGAAGACATTGCGCGACGCCTAGACCGACAGCTCGCGCACCGGCCGAACTTCGATGCTGCCCACGCGCGCGGGCGGTATCTTCGAAGCGATGACGATCGCTTCGTTGAGATCCTTCGCGTCGACCAAGTAGAAGCCGGCGAGCTGCTCCTTGGTCTCGGCGAACGGGCCGTCGGTGACCGACACCTTGCCGTTGCGCACGCGAACGGTGGTCGCGGTATGGACCGACTGCAACGCCTCGGCGGCAATGCGACGGCCGCTGCCCTGCAGCTCGTCGCTGAAGCTCTTGCATTCGCGGTCGGCGACCTCGGCGAGCAGCTGTTCGTCCATGTAAACCAGGCAAAGGTATTTCATCGGGAGTGCTCCTGTTGGGCAACGGTATCGACGGGATGATGGCGCAGCCGGTCGTCCAGGCAAGCACGCCTTGATTCAGGACCCGCGCCGTCGCGCCGCGATCGGGATTGGCGCAGGCATCGCAGCAAACAGCGCGGCGAGCCGGGTAGCCGGCGCACCGCCGCGCCTCTGACGGTAGACGAACAACAGGATGGCCAGCAGGGTCCCGCCCGGCAGCAGCAGTTCGACCAATAGATAGGGCGCGAGCTGCCGGCAGGCCTTGCGCAGCACGTCGGTCCAGGCGATGAGCGTTTCCATGAGTCTCTCCGGTAACCAGGGCAGCCCGCGAATCGAGGCTTCTCATGCCCTAGTCGAACGGAGAAGGCGGCGCTTCGACACCGCGCCGGAAATTTTCTTGCGCGTCCGCCGCTCACGACTCGCGCAGCAGCGCCGCCAGTCGGCGCTCGAGGAATCGCCGTTCGGGTTCCTGCCGCGCGAGGGCGATGGCGCGCTCGTACGATGCCTTGGCGCGGGCGGTATCGCCGATGCGCCGGCACAGGTCCGCGTGCGCGGCGTGCGCAAGGTGGTAGTCGTCCAGTTCGCCGCGCGCGAGGAGCTGCTCGATGAGGGCCGCGCCCGCGTCAGGACCGTCGCGCATGGCGATCGCCACCGCACGATTGAGCTCGATCACCGGAGAGGGCTCGGCGCGCAGGAGCGCATCGTAGAGTCCGACGATCTGGGTCCAGTCGGTGGCGTCGGCGCTTGGCGCTTCGGCGTGCACGGCTGCGATCGCCGCCTGGACCGTGTAGGGGCCGACGCGACGCGTCGCGAAGGCGCGCTGCACCAGCGCAACGCCTTCGGCGATCTGCTCGCGATTCCATAGCGAGCGGTCCTGATCGGCCAGCAGCACGATTTCGCCTCGCGCAGAAGTACGCGCAGCGCGTCGCGACTCCTGCAGCAGCATCAACGCGAGCAGCCCGATCGCTTCGGGCTCGGGCAACAGCTCCACCAGCAGCCGACCCAGCCGGATCGCCTCGCCCGAGAGATCGACGCGCGTGACGCTTTCGCCCGAGGACGCCGAATAGCCTTCGTTGAACACGAGATAAATGACGCGCAGCACGCTGTCGAGGCGTTCGGCCAGCTCGCCGGGTTCGGGCACCTGGTAGGGGATGCCCGCGTCGCGGATCTTGGCTTTCGCGCGCACGATCCGCTGCGCAAGTGTCGGCGGGGGACTCAAGTACGCCTGCGCGATCTCCTCGGTGGTCAGCCCGCAGATCTCGCGCAACGTGAGCGCGACCTGCGCGTCGGGCGACAGGGCCGGATGGCAACACGTGAAGACCAGTCGCAGGCGATCGTCCTCGATGCTCTCGTCGCCGAATTCGCGCAGCGATTCGTCCGCTATCCCTTCGACATGCTCGGTGTGATCGTCGATGGAGTCGAAGCGGGCGCGGCGGCGGATGCCGTCGATGGCCTTGAAGCGACCGGTCGAAACGAGCCAGGCTCGCGGGTTGGCCGGCACGCCTTCGCGCGGCCACTGCTCGAGCGCTGCACGGAACGCGTCCTGCAGCGCTTCCTCGGCGACGTCGAAATCGCCGAGCAGGCGCACCAGCGTGGCGAAGACGCGACGCGACTCGGTGCGATAGACCGCCTCAGCGGCGGCGCGCGCGTCGCGAGCCGCAACGGAAGTCGCGGCGTCGGCCGGCGCAGCGGGCTCTTGCTCCATGGCGGGAGAGACTACGGTGGCAAAGCGCTACGTTACACCGCGTCCGATGACGAGCATGGCGCGGGCTTGCCATTCGCTTCGTCGAGGCGAGATGAGGATGCGGGAGGGGCGCGCGTCGACCTGTAACGACGTGGGCGGAAGCGCAGTCTCCGACAATCGCGGTCTGCCGCTGCGTCCAAACGAAGCGACCGCCTCGTCGGTGGGATCGGGCTGGACCGGGCGCGGAGAGCGCCGCTGCGACGAACGCTGGGCTCAGCTATTGGGCAATGCGCGACCGACTGCGGCGAAGAGATGCATCACCGAGACCGGATCCAGATCGACCTCGTCGAGACGCACGCGAACGCGGCCGGGTGCTGAGGCCGACGGCTGGATGGAGATCCGCGGGTTGCCGTGGGTGCCCATCATCGTGGCGAGCTCGTCTGCGAGCCGTCGATTCTGATCCTTCACCTGCGCGGGCGAGGGCGCCGGCACGAAAGGCCGGATGCGCGCTTCCGCGATCTCGACGATGGCCCGCGCGATGGCGTTCCAATCGTAGCCGCCTGCGATGGCGCGGAATTGCTGCTTGGAGCGACGGCCGTCGTGCACCGTGACGAAATGGCCGCGATAGACGCTGCGGTCGATGGTCAGCTCGACCACCTGACCCTTGTGCGTGAACGCCAGGTCACCAGGCGCGCGCGTGAGCCCTCGCGACGCAAGCGCGCGAGTGGCGAGTGCTGCCAATTGCCGGGTTTCGACATCCATATCCCATCCTGGGGGCAGAAGTTGGGGTCGACGGTCTTCCAGCCGACGCTTAGCATCCTAGCGGGGTCCTGACCGCTCGATCGGCCCATAAGCGATGGTATTGCCCTTCAATTTGCGCGCGCAGAGACCCTGGGGTCACCCGCGCTGGCGGCCGTGCACGGAGATGATCGACCCACGAGGCTCTCGCACGGGTCCTTCGAGACGGCGTGAGAAAAGCAGCGACCCAGTTGTTGTTTCCAGGCCAAACGACACGCCTGAAACGCCTGCTGCTTGAACGATGTTCAAGGGCACGCGCGGCCCAAGAGAGGCCGGCGGCGCCGCCGCCGCGACTAACGCGATCGTTTGCCCTTGTTGGGCAGAGCGTGACCGACAGCCGCGTACAACTGCATCACGGATACCGGATCGAGGTCGATCTCGTCGAGGCGCACGCGCACACGGCCCGGTGCGGAAGTGGATGGCTGGATCGACAGCCGCGATTCCCCGCCGGCGCCGGTGATGGTGTTGAGCTCATCGGCGAGCTGGCGATTCTGATCCTTGACTTCCGCGGGCGTCGGCGCGTGCGCGGCCGGCCGGATGCGGCTTTCAGCGATCTCGACGATCGCCGCCGCGATGGCATTCCAGTCGTAGCCGCCTCCGACGGCGCGGAACTGTTGCGGCGGCCGTCGACCATCGTGAAGCGTCACGAAATGACCGCGGTAGACGCTGCGCTCGATGGTCATCGTGACCACCTGGCCCTTGTGGCTGAATGCCAGATCACCCGGCGCGCGCTGCAACCCTCGCGCCGCTAGCGAGCGGGTAGCCAACGCTTCCAGTTGCTGGGTCTCGGCGTCCATGGCGAATCTTAGTGAAACTTTCTCGAGCGTCAGCTCGGTGCTATCGATCTACATCATAGGCACGCTGAACAGGTACTGATCTGCACAAGAGCGGACTATTCCACCGCTATTCTGCGCTGCGAGCGATGACGCGCGCGCGACCACTGGTCCCGCTGGACGGTCAACCCGTCGGCTCAAGGCCTTGTTTTGCAAGCAAAGTGACGGGATCGCGGGAGCTGCGGCAGTGATCTGTAACGCTTCCCGTGCCACCGGGCGCCTCGCCACCGCACTTCAGCGTCGATCGACGAGTCGC
>DATKLH010000360.1:0-6442 GCA_035542515.1 Casimicrobiaceae bacterium | reverse complement strand
CTACGACGTGCGCTACCGCATCAACGGACGCGAATACGTTACGCGTCTTCCCGAAGACCCCGGAAGCCACCTGCTCGTGCATATCGACGTCGCTGCACAGGCCCCGGTGAAATAGCGCTCGCTACTTGAGCGCTGCCCTGCGCCATCCGGCAGGCGGCATGCCGAACTCGCGCTTGAATGCCCGGTTGAACGCGGCTTCGGATTCGTAACCGCTGCGCTCGGCGACGCGGGAGATCGCTTCGCGGCCGCTGCGCAGCATCTGCGCCGCCAGCGCCAGCCGCCAGCGCGTCAGGTATTGCATCGGAGGTTCGCCGACCAGCGCGGTGAAGCGATCGGCGAGCGCGGAACGGGACAACGCGACCTCGCGCGCGAGATCGTCCACCGTCCATCCGCGGTTCGGATCACCGTGCAAAAGCGCGAGCGCGCGACCCACGTGCGCATCGCGCAATCCCGCGAGCCATCCCTTGCGTTCGCCCGGCAGGCTTTCCACGTAGCGCCGCAACGCCTCGACGAACAGCAACTCGGAAAGCTTGGCGAGCATCGATGCCGCCCCCGGCCGAGCCGCGGCCGATTCGCGCACCCCGATGCGAAGCAGGTCGCGCATGAGCATCGACGCAGGCGCATCGCTCATCGGGATGCGCACCAGGTCAGGAAGCGCGTCGAGCAGCGGACGGCACAGCGCGCGATGGCACGCGAGGTAGCCGCACACGAAGCGCGTGGCGACTCCGCCGCCGCCGTGCCGCAACTGGATCACGTCCGGATCGTTGGCCGCGTCACTGCGCACCAGGGTGCTCGCCTCCACCGGGGCCAGATGCAGGTCGCTGCCCATCAGGTGCTTGTTGTCGTGCGGAAACAGGACCAGGTCGCCAGCGCCTGCGTCGAGCACGTCCCCGCCATTGGCGAGCCGCAGCTTGCAGCGTCCCTCGGTCAGAAAGTGGAAGAACACCACGTGGTCCGCTTGGGCGAAACGTGCGCTGACGCTCTGGAATCCGTAAGCGGACTGAATGCACCAGGGCGCGGTGAACTCCGCGTTCAGGTACAGTGCCCCTTCCATCCGTACCGATTGCAGCACGTGCGACAACGCGTCCATGGAGCCTCGGACAATAATCGTGGAGTCACGGGAAAGCGCGTGAAGCCCGGCGGCGCGATATTAGAGGGGCGTGCCCAAGCGGACAAATGAATCCGCCGGGCGACGCGTTCCATACCGAAACGAAGGAGCCGGACATGCCAGCGGTCGACACTCATCCGTCCAGCGAACAGGGGCTGGAGAACACAACCTACCAGGGCGCCTGCTTCTGCGGCGCCGTCGGCATCAGCGTCACGGGCGCACCCGTGGCGGCAGGTTATTGCCATTGCGAGTCCTGTCGCTCGTGGTCGGCCTCGCCCGTGAATGCGTTCACGCTGTGGAAACCGCAGAGCATGCGCATCACGCGCGGCGGCGAGCACATCGCCGGCTACGCGAAGACGTCGAAGAGCCATCGCAAGTGGTGCACCAAGTGCGGAGGCCACCTCTTCACCGAGCATCCGGGCTGGGATGTTGTCGACGTGTACGCGGCGACCATTCCCGACTTCCCATTCCGTGCGGGCGTCCACGTCAACTATCAGGAAACGCGCTTGCGGATCCGCGACGGGCTGCCGAAGATGAAGGATCTCCCCAAGGAGATGGGCGGTTCCGGCGAGACGCTGCCCGAGTAGGGAGCGTGCGAATCATCGCGTGACGCGCACGCTGCGAGTCAGTGCGCGCCGCGCGCTCGCGATCGGACGGGTCGCGCGAAGGCGCGGGCCAACAAGCCCGCGCGTTGTTCACGGTGATGCCGGATAGCGGCCCGCGAAGTAATCGCGCAGGCTGATCAGCTCGATATGGACGTCGGCCGGGAAACCGCGCCGATTGCCGCGACGATCGACGAGCAGCTCATCGAGGTAGTCCCGCCACGAGCTCTCGTCGTGTCGCACATGCGCAAGGGCATTGGCGATGCGGGGGAACTGGCGCACCAGCGCAGCCGGCCGCACCTCGGGAGGAAGCGTACCGATCCAGCGCAGCGTCGCGGGCAGCACCTGCTCCAGAGGCTGGGACCTGCGCAGGCTGCGCGGATCCTGGACCGATTCCATGCGACTGCTCTCCCCGTTGTGGGCGCGCGGCCGAGCGCGCCCTTGATCTTTGGCCCGCAATCTAACGTACCCACGCGCCAACGTCCAATGGTCGCGCCCGGTGCCGGCGAATTTCACCGGGGTTTCGCTCGGACGCCTCGACCGCGCAGACCGAGGTCGGGAACCCATTGCCAACGCACGTTGAATACTACAATATTCGCAGCAGCGTAGCTCAGGTCGGAGCCCAGGGGTGCCGTCCGCTTTTTTTAGCCAAGCTTCGCAGGCGATGTCATCAAACTGTCGCCTCGCTTTACAGTAGCTTGCTCGTGACCGTCGGTCAGTCGAGCAAGCCATTGTTTTAAGGAATTGTTACGGTGTCGGCATGAGGCTTGCTGTCACTTGCAACATCCCCGCTTTCCGGGCGCGACACGTCGTCCACGCGCTCGCAGCAATGATCGGGGCCTAACAGTGAACACAAGAATCGCCTATATAGCCGTCGGGTTGCTCTTCGTCACGGCGCCTTTGACCGAACCGAATGTGGTCGCGCGCTGGCTGGACGACGCCTCGTTGTCGACCGATCGTTCGGCATCGCTTGCAGATGTACTACGCAGCGCGAGTCGCGGGGCGGGCAGCGACGCGGCGGCATCGCAGCCAGCCGGCATCCTCCTGGGTAGCGGCGGCGGCGCGGGCGAGGGCGGCAGTTATTCGACTTTCGGCGTCGCGACGGGGAACCAGGCGTCAGCGAACGCGCTTGTGACTCGCGGCGATAACCTGCTGTCGCGCGATGCATCCGGGTCGGTCTGGGCGAACGCGGGTGCGGATTTCGCAAGCGGCTCTCCGGACACCGGCAGTGCCTTGGACATGCTCGGTCCCGGCGATCTCATGATCGCCTTGCGCGATCGACCGGTGCCGGTGATCTTCCTCGCGGCCAATTCGAACCCCATCACCCTGGCCTCGAACGACCAGCCGTCGACGCCCAATGTGAGCGTGAACGGTCCGACCACCAAGCAGCCCGAAGTCCAGGTCAGTGGTGGCACGCCCGAAGGTGACAAGTACAACGCGCCGGGTACGACCAGCTCGTCGGGCGGACCGGGCTCCAACCAGCTAAGGGTTCCCAAGCCGTCGGATCCGCTAGGCAACTCCAACCATCCGCCGAGCAGCGGCGGACCGACGACGAGCCCCGGTGGGCCGGTCGGGGGTGGCCCGGTGACGCACGCTCCACCGCCGCCGAACAATCCGCCCTCCAACAATCCGCCGTCGAACAATCCGCCCGGTGGCGGTGGCGGCACGGGACCGGTCATTGGCGGACCCGGAGCCGGGCCCGGTGGTCCTGGTGCAGGGGGGCCCGGCAATCCCGGCAATCCAGGCACGCCGGGAGGACCGCCGTCGAACGGACCCACGCCTCCGCCGCCGAACGGCGGTGGCTATACCCCACCGCCCACATTGATCGGCGGTGGTTCGCCGCCCGATCTCACCGGCGGATTCCCGCAGCGCCCGCCGCACATCTCGCTCAACGATCCACGACCGACTACGCTGGCGGCCGTTCCGGAGCCTGGCACGCTGGCGCTGCTCGCGCTCGGCTTGATCGGCGTCGGCGTTCTGCATCGCCGCTCGCGAGCGCGGCGCAAATAACGGCGCACGGCCTCCCGATCGCATAGTGCAGCGCTGCCGCGCGGCAGTGCTTGCACGCGCGCGATTCCAATCACAACGCAATCCTCGCGTCGTATGCAACGAGGCGAGGCAACGGGGTTCGCCTTGTCGACGTCAACGCGACCGGCATAAGGATTTCTACGTAGTCCGATCGCAACGATTCGCGTCGACCGTGTCGCTCGCTATAGCGAGCAGCGGCATGAACAGCGCCGCAGGCGCGCGATCGTCTTCGCTTGTCCGTTGGTCCGTCCATCTGCCGCATCGCCCGCGCAGCGCAAGCGGTCTAATAGTTGCTACCCACCCGATCACGCCCGTAACGCCTGTCTTTGCGCGAGAGCGTTCGCGTGACACGTCAGTCGATGACGCGGTACGGCAACGGTGCGATCGGGCCTCGCGTGGAAAGGTTTTGCACTTGAACTTCCGCATTCCCATGTCGCGCTATGTCGCCGCTGCGTGCGTTGCCGCATCGACAACCGTGCAACGAGCTCCGTCGCGCGCTCGATCGATTGCGCTCGGACACTTCGGGAGCGATCCGGCCGAGCGCGGCGCCCGCTTCGCGCGGCGCGTCTATCGCCTGCGCACCCTGGGATTGGGTCTGGGTGCGCTGTGCGTCGCCTCCGTGCTTCGTCTCAACAACGCCTCGCCGTGGCTGTGGGCGTTGCTGTTGCTGAACGGCTTCGTGTGGCCGCCCGTCGCCAGGGCTATCGCGCTGACGAGCAGCAACCCCAAGCGCGCCGAATTGCGCAACCTCATGATCGACTCCGCATGCGGAGGCGCATGGATAGCGATCATGCAGTTCAACCTGCTGCCGAGCGCGCTTCTGGTCGCGATGCTTTGCGTGGACAAGGTGGCCGTCGGCGGTGTTCGTCTGCTGCTGCGCTCGTTCACGCTGCTCACGCTCACGGCCTTCGCGGTATCGACCGCGCTCGGCTGGCCGTTGCAGTTCGATACGCCGATGAGCGTCACCATCGCGTGCATACCGTTCCTGCTGGTGTATCCGCTCGCGATCAGCGTGGTCACCTTCGCGCTGTCGAAGAGAGTGGCGCGCCAGAACCGCCATCTCGCGGAGATCGGACGAACCGACGAGCTCACGCGGCTCCCCAATCGACAACATGGATTTGCGGTCGCGCGCGCCGAGCTCGAGCGCTTTGCGCGCTACGGTGGACGCTGCGTGCTGCTCGTGGTGGACATCGATCGATTCAAGGACATCAACGATCGCTACGGCCATCCCGTCGGCGACGAAGTACTGTGCGCGCTCGCCGAGATCCTGCGCGAATCGTGTCGCGCAAGCGATACGCCGGCACGCTACGGCGGCGACGAGTTCATCGTGGTGCTGCCAGATACCGACATGCGCGGCGCCGAGCGATTCGCCGCGCGTGTCCGCGATTGCCTCCAGGCGCTGCAGCTACGGAGCGCACCCGGCCTTGCGCTCACCGTGAGCATCGGAGCTGCCCAGGCGAACGCCGACACACGCGAGGTCGACGCGTGGATCCAGCGCGCCGATGCGGCGCTCTATCGCGCGAAGGCCGCGGGTCGCGATCGCTTCATTGCCGCGACCGCCGAGGTCGTCTCGTTGCGCGTAGCCGAACCGGTCACGGCCTCCGACTAGCACCGGGCGTCGCAGCGCCCGGCTCCGCTGTGCCGTCTTCCCGCTCCGACCGCATGCGGTCGGGTGCATCGCGTCGGTGATCCTTCACGACGCTGAGCGATAATGCCGTCAACGCGCTCCACCGCGCGTCCGACGGTATGAACGACACCGATTCGCAGCGCTCGGCGCAGTCGCCGCTCAACGGTCCCTCGCCGCCATTGCGACTCGCGGACCTTGCGTTTGCGCGCGCCGCGGGTTCGCCGCCCACCGAGGGCAACGAGGTGCGGCTGCTGCGCGATGCGGCGCAGAACTTCCCGGCGTGGAAGGAGGCGCTCGCCGGCGCGCGGCGCACCATCCTGTTCGAGATGTACATTTTCGCGAACGATGCGACCGGTCGCGAATTCGTTGCGATTCTCGCCGAGCGTGCGCGCGCCGGCGTGCGCGTGTTCGTGGTGGTCGACTGGCTCGGCTCGTGGCACGACCTGAGCGTGTGGATGCCGTTGCGCGAGGCCGGAGGCAGCGTCCGCGTCTTCAACCCTCCGCATCTCGCGAGTCCCATCGGCTGGCTGGTGCGCGATCACCGCAAAGCCATCGTGGTGGATGGCGAGATCGCGTTCGTGAGCGGATTGTGCGTCAGCGAGCGCTGGCTCGGCGATCCAGCGCATCGCCTCGAGCCGTGGCGCGACACCGGCATCTCGTTGCGTGGGCCCGCAGTCCGAACGGTCGAGCGCGCGTTCGCGGAAGTCTACGCGGCGTGCGGCGATCCTCTCGGCGACGACATCATCAGCAAGATCGAGCCCGATCCCGCCGGCGACAAGCGGGTTCACGTGATCGCGAACGCACCGAGCATCGCAGGGACGTTCCGTCTCGATCTGCTCATCGCCGCGATCGCGCGGCGCAACCTTTGGCTCACCGACGCCTATTTCGTGGGAACCTCCGCGTACGTCCAGGCGCTGTGCTCGGCTGCGCGCGACGGTGTGGACGTTCGCCTGCTCGTTCCCGGATCGAGCGACATTCCCGCGTTATCGCCGCTGTCGCGTGCGCAGTACCGGCCGTTGCTCGAAGGTGGAGTGCGCGTGTTCGAATGGGGCGGCACGATGCTGCACGCGAAGACCG
>DATKLH010000359.1:0-5670 GCA_035542515.1 Casimicrobiaceae bacterium | reverse complement strand
CGCCCTTGCGCGTGGTCGCGACGCGATCGAGGAGGTTCTGCAGGAATGGATCCGGAACCGGGTGCAATGACAACGTGGCCAGCGGATGCTCCGGATCGGGTCCCTGCCAGGCGAATTCCGTGCCGGGGTCCTGTCCCAGCCCGGGCACGATCGTGAGAGCGCAGACGTCGGCGAGAGTGGGAACCACGAGCTTCGCAAGCTCGCGCGTGGTCGCAGTGAAATCGAGCGACGCGGCCAGCGCGCCGCTCGCTTGCGCGAGAAATGCAAGACGGCGCGTCGCCTGCTCGGCTGCAGCACGCGCGGCGCGTTCCTCCGCGAGCGCGAGGTGCTCGCGCGCCTGGCGCGTGGCCTGCTCGGCGAGCAGGTAGAGTTGCACGAAGACGTTGACCTTCGCGCGGAGCACCTCCGGCACGACCGGCGATCCGATGTAGTCGACCGCGCCCAGCGAGTAGCCGCGCGCCGTATGCAGCTCGTCGTTGTAGTCTGCGGTGATGAATATGATTGGCGTGTGCGCGGAGCGCTTGCGGCTTCGAATCAGCGCGGCGGTCTCGAGACCGTCCAGGCCCGGCATGTTCACGTCGAGCAGGATGACCGCGTAGTCGTGGCGCAACACCTGACGCAGCGCGTCCTCGCCGGAGGATGCGATGTGCAGGTTCTGGCGCAGGTCCTCCAGGATCGCCTGCATGACCAGCTGCTTGTCGCGCCGGTCGTCGACGATGAGGATATTAGCCTTCATCGGGCAAAAGTTTCGCGCGCCGTTCTACGGTTGTTCGGTGGTCGAGCGCCCTGGCGGCGCGCACGATACTTTTGCCCGGCCTGGAATATCCGCCGCGGCCTTCGGGCGGCCGTGCGGCCGCGGCGCGATCAAGGGCAGGACAGCCGGTCGGAACGCGCGAAGCGCGTTCTCGGCCGATATCGAGGCGCCGCGCTACAGCACGATTAACACGAACGTCTCCGAAACCCCGCGTAGCTTCTTCCGCGCGATCGGCGCCGAGCCGCCTCAAGCCGATCGCGCCGCTCATGGCCGTTCCGAGCGAAAGTATCGTGCGAGCCGCGACGCTGCCCGCCGGAGCCACGGTGGCGTATCGGCTCGCGAAACTTTCGCTCGTTATCTGGAAAGCCACGCCCGCAGCACTCCCACCATCAACTCGGGATCGACCGGCTTGGACAGATAGTCCCACGCGCCGGCCTCCATGCACTTCTCGCGGTCGCCCTTCATGGCCTTGGCGGTCACGGCGATGATCGGAATGTCCTTGCAGCCCGGTATGCGCCGGATCTCACGGATGGTGTCGATGCCATCGAGCTCGGGCATCATGATGTCCATCAGCACGACGTCGATGTCGTTCTCCTTCTGCATCGACTGGATCGCGTCGCGACCGTTGTCGTGCGCCACCACGTTCATGCCGCGATCCTCGAGCAAGGTCGACAGCGCAAAGATGTTGCGCATGTCGTCGTCGACGATCATCGCCGTCTTGCCCGCGAGCACCTCGTTGACGTTGTAGTGCTCGCGCAAGGCGTTGCGATGCGCTTCGGGCATCTTCGCCGGCGCGCGATGCAGGAAGAAGCTCACCTGGTCGAGCAGTCGTTCGGGCGAGCGTGCCTCGCGGACGATCGCGGTGCGTGCGAGGCCCTGCCACACCGAGCCGTCGCGTGGTTCGCGCGGCTCGCCATAGACGATGATCGGCATCGCTTCGGGCAGCCGATCCTCGCCATTGGCGCCGTTGGCGTGCGCGCCGTCGACCCATTCCTCGTCGGGAGCAAGCCCGGCATCGAGCACCATGCAGTCGACCGCGTGGGTCGCCAGCAACGAGCGCGCCTGCTCGGTATCGGCCACGGCGACGACCTTCACATCCTCGGCCGCGAGGTACTCCTCGATCCACGCTCGCTTCGCCGGTTCGGCGCTCACCGCGACCACGCAACGTTCGTTACGGTTCACGAAGGCGCGCAAGTCATCGAGCAGCGCGTCGAGCAGCTCCTTGCTGGGGACCGGCTTGGTGAGGAACGAGAAGGCGCCCGAGTCCAGTGCACGATCGCGCGACTCGTCGGTGGAGATCACCGACACCGGGATGTGGCGCGTCTGCGGATCGTTCTTCAGCCGATCGAGAACGCGCCAGCCTTCGATGTCGGGGAGGAAGATATCGAGCGTGACCGCCGAAGGCTTGTATTCGGTGGCGAGCCCCAGGGCCGACACGCCCAGCGAGGTCACGATGCCCTTGAAGCCTTTCTCGCGCGCGGCGTCGAGCAGGAACCGCGCGAACCCGAGATCGTTCTCCACGATCAGCAAGACCGCATCACCCAGCGTAATGGCGTCACGATCGTCGCCCACCTCGTTGAGCAGACGCGGAACGTCGCTCGGCGCCGGCAGCTCCGGTGCCAGTGCGTCGGGCCCCGGCGATGTGAGGACTCCGTCGTCGGGCATGAGCTGAACCGGAGTCGACTTGGCGGGAACCGTGATCTGCGTTGCAACGGCGCTTGTGTCTTCCCCGATACGGGTGCCGCTCTTGCGCAGGCTGCGCGGCGGCGTGTAGACCAGCGGCAAGTACAGCGTGAAGGTGCTGCCCACGCGTGGCGCGCTGACCAACCGAATCTCGCCACCGAGCAGTCGCGACAGCTCGCGGCTGATCGCGAGCCCGAGTCCGGTGCCGCCGTACTTGCGGCTGGTGCTGCCGTCGGCCTGCTGGAAGGCTTCGAAGATGATCTGCTGCTTGTCCTGCGAGATGCCGATGCCGGTGTCCACCACCGAGATCGCGATGACGTCCTTCGCGCGATTGAGCGCCTCGTTCTGCGAATCCCACCCGAACTTCGCCGGCTCGATGGTGAGCGTGACGTGCCCCTGATGGGTGAACTTGAAGGCGTTGGACAACAGGTTCTTCAACACCTGCTGGAGGCGCTTCGCGTCGGTGAACATCGACTTGGGCAGGCGCGCGTCGGTGCGGATGAAGAAGTCGACGTTCTTGGCTTCGGCAACGTGCCGGAAGGTGCGCTCGACGTAGCGACGCAGGTCGTCGATCTGCAGATCGGTCGGGTCCATCGCGACGGTGCCCGACTCGATCTTCGACAGGTCCAGGATGTCGTTGATGAGCGTGAGCAGGTCGTTGCCCGAGGCATGGATGGTCTTTGCGAACTCGACCTGCTTGGGCGTGAGATTCCCGCCGGGGTTCTTGCAAAGCTGATCGGACAGGATCAACAGGCTGTTGAGCGGCGTGCGCAGCTCGTGCGACATGTTGGCGAGAAACTCGGACTTGTACTTCGAGGTCAGCGCGAGCTGCTCGGCCTTTTCTTCGAGCGCCTTGCGCGCCTGCTCCACTTCCGCGTTCTTGCGTTCGACTTCCTGGTTCTGGTGCGCGAGCAGCCCCGCCTTTTCCTCGAGCTCCTGGTTGGTCTGCTGCAGCTCCTGCTGACGGCTCTGCAATTCGTGCGCGAGCGACTGCGACTGCTTGAGCAGGTCCTCCGTCCGTGTGTTCGCCTCGATGGTGTTGATGACGATGCCGATCGATTCGGTAAGCTGGTCGAGGAACGCTTCGTGGGTGGGACTGAACCGGTCGAACGACGCGAGCTCGAGGATGCCGCGCACCTGGCCTTCGAAGATCACCGGCAGCACGAGGATGTTCTCCGGCGGCGCGGCGCCCAGCCCCGAAAAGATGCGGATGTAATCGAGCGGCACGTTGGACAGCAGGATCTTTTCCTTTTCGAGCGCGCACTGGCCGACCAGGCCCTCGCCCAGCTCGACGCGGCTGCCGAGGGTGCTCTGGCCCCTGCCGCCGTAGCTCGCGAGCAGCGTGAGGCCCGGCTGCGATCCAGTGGCGTCGAGGACGTAGAACAGCGCGTGCTGTGCGCTCACCACCGGCGCCAGCTCCGAGAGGATGAGTCGACCCACCGTGTTCAGGTCGCGCTGGCCCTGCAGCATGCGGCTGAACTTGGCGAGGTTGGTCTTGAGCCAGTCCTGCTCGGTGTTCTTGCGCGTGGTGTCGCGCAGGTTGCGGATCATCTCGTTGATGGTGTCCTTCAGCGCCGCCACTTCGCCGCGCGCTTCCACCGCGATCGATCGCGTCAGGTCGCCCTGCGTCACGGCGGTGGCCACTTCCGCGATCGCGCGCACCTGCGTGGTGAGGTTCGCCGCGAGCTGGTTCACGTTCTCGGTCAGGCTCTTCCACGTTCCCGCCGCGCCCGGCACGTTCGCCTGTCCACCGAGCTTGCCTTCCACACCCACTTCGCGCGCCACCGTGGTCACCTGATCGGCGAAAGTGGCGAGCGTGTCGATCATGCTGTTGATCGTCTTGGTGAGCGCCGCGATCTCGCCCTTCGCCTCCACGGTGAGTTTCTGCTGCAGATCGCCGTTGGCCACGGCCGTCACGACCTTCGCGATACCGCGCACCTGCGCGGTGAGGTTGCCAGCCATGAAGTTCACCGAGTCGGTGAGGTCCTTCCACGTTCCCGCAACGCCGCGCACGTCGGCCTGGCCGCCGAGGATCCCCTCGGTGCCCACCTCGCGCGCCACGCGCGTCACTTCCGACGCGAACGACGAGAGCTGGTCCACCATCGTGTTGATGGTGTTCTTCAATTCGAGGATCTCGCCTTTCACGTCCACCGTGATCTTCTTGGACAGGTCGCCCGAGGCCACCGCCTTGGTCACGTCGGCGATGTTGCGCACCTGACCCGTGAGGTTGGACGCCATGAAGTTCACCGAGTCGGTGAGGTCCTTCCAGGTTCCGGCCACACCGCGCACGTCGGCCTGGCCGCCGAGCTTGCCTTCGGTGCCGACCTCACGCGCCACGCGCGTCACTTCCGCGGCGAACGAACGCAACTGGTCCACCATCGTGTTGATGGTGTTCTTCAATTCGAGGATCTCGCCCTTGACGTCGACGGTGATCTTCTTCGACAGGTCGCCGTTCGCAACGGCCGTGGTCACGTCGGCGATATTGCGCACCTGCGCCGTGAGGTTGCCGGCCATCGAGTTCACCGAGTCGGTGAGGTCCTTCCAGGTACCGGCTACGCCCTGCACCTCGGCCTGCCCGCCGAGCTTGCCTTCGGTGCCGACTTCGCGCGCCACGCGCGTCACTTCCGCGGCGAACGAACGCAACTGGTCCACCATCGTGTTGATGGTGTTCTTGAGTTCCAGGATCTCGCCCTTGACGTCGACGGTGATCTTCTTGGACAAGTCGCCCGAAGCCACCGCCTTGGTCACGTCGGCGATGTTGCGCACCTGCGAGGTGAGGTTGGACGCCATGAAGTTCACCGACTCGGTGAGGTCCTTCCACGTTCCTGCGACACCCTGCACGTCCGCTTGTCCGCCGAGGCGCCCTTCGGTACCTACCTCGCGCGCCACACGCGTCACTTCCGAGGCAAACGATGAAAGCTGGTCCACCATCGTGTTGATGGTGTTCTTGAGCTCGAGAATTTCGCCCTTCACGTCAACGGTGATCTTCTTCGACAAGTCACCCGACGCGACGGCCTTGGTCACGTCGGCGATGTTGCGCACCTGACCGGTCAGGTTCGACGCCATCGAGTTCACCGATTCGGTCAAGTCCTTCCACGTTCCGGCCACGCCCTGCACGTCGGCCTGACCGCCAAGCCGACCTTCGGTACCCACTTCCCGCGCCACGCGCGTCACTTCCGAAGCGAACGAACGCAGCTGATCCACCATCGTGTTGATGGTGTTCTTGAGCTCGA
>DATKLH010000358.1:0-12500 GCA_035542515.1 Casimicrobiaceae bacterium | reverse complement strand
CTCCCAGTCGAAGGGTCGCTCGACGGTGGTCGCGAGCTGGTCCGACAGCCCGGGGACGGCCGCGATCGCGCGTTGTGCGTAGCGACTGTAGGCGAGCGCGCGCTCGAGATCGGGCGATGAGCGGGTCATGGAAGGCTGGGTTGAGGTCGATGCAGCGGGCGCGTGTCTCGCGACGGGCACTGCCTCGCGCGCGTCGGGGACGTCGCGCGTGTGGACTCGCGATGCGCGTCCCGGGCCACGCGACCGGCTAGAATGTGGGAACATTTCAATTATGCCTTTCAAGCGCGCCGCCTCCCGCGCCACGCCCGCGACGAGGGTCCCGCGCACCATCCGCCTGCTTCGCTTTGCCAGCAGCGCGGTGGTGGCATTGGTCGTGCTGTTCTGTGCGACGCTGCTCCTCATCCGCTACGTCGCATTCCCGCGTATCGATGCGCATCGCGACGACATCGCCCAGGCGCTCGCGCACCGTATCGGCCAGCCGGTCGCCATCGACGCCATTGTCACCGGCTGGGACGGGTGGAACCCGAAACTGTCGATTCGCGGCTTCAAGGTCGGCGAGGCGGGACATCCGGTGCTCGAGCTGCCGCGTGTCGACCTGGTCGTGGCGTGGACCTCGCTCGCGTTGCTCGAACCGCACCTGAAGGAGCTCGCGCTGGAAGGACCGCGCCTGGCAATTCGCCGCGACCCGGCCGGGCGTCTGCACGTGGCGGGCATCGAGATCGATCCCGAGCGTGCGCCCGACGACAGCGGGGTGACCGACTGGCTGTTGCGCCAGCGGCAGATCGTGATCCACGACGGGCTGGTGAGCTGGGAGGACGAGCTCCGCCACGCGCCGCAGCTGGTGCTCGACCGCGTGCAGCTGCGCGTGGAGCGCGTCTTCGGCAAGCACCGTTTCGGTCTGACCGGCGTGCCGCCCGCGGAGCTCTCAGCGCCCATCGATGTACGTGGCGAGGTCAGCGCCGCCTCGCTCAAGAACTGGCAGGACGCGAGCGGTCGGGTTTACGTGCGACTCGATTACGCCGATGTCGGCGCCTGGCAGGAGTGGCTGCCGTTGCCCTTCACGCTCGACAGCGGCAAGGGCGCGGTGCGCATCTGGTTCGAGTTCACGCACGGGCAGCCGCACGAGGTCACGGCGGACGTGGAGCTCGCCGACGTGCGCGCGCGCCTCGCCAAGGATCTGCAGCCGGTCGAGCTGGCGCACGTCGCGGGCCGCATCGGCGGCAGCCGCGATCGGGGTCATGTGGAGTTGCAGATGCGAGCGCTGCAGTTCCGCCCGCGCGATGGCGCTGATATCGCCGCCACGGACCTCACTTTCACCCACGACGATGCGAGCGAAGCGAAGGCTGCCCACGGCACGCTGGTGTTCAACCGCCTGGATCTGGGTGCCGTGAGCGCGCTCGCCGCGCACCTGCCGATTCCCGAACGCATCCGCACCGATCTCACGCGCTTCGCGCCGCGGGGCAGCGTTCAGAACGCGAAACTGACCTGGGATGGTCCAGCCGACGCGCCGCTCACCTACCAGGCGAGCGCGTCGCTCGAAAACCTGGCGTTCACCTCGCAGGGTGCGATCCCGGGTGCCTCGGGCATCACCGGCAAGCTCGATGTCGACCAGGTGCGCGGGACCTTCAGGCTCGACTCGCACGGCTTCATGCTGCTCGCGCCTCGCGTGCTGGCCGAGCCCGTGAAGCTCGACAGCGCGAGCGCGAATGCGCGCTGGGAATCGGCCAATGGCCGTCTCACGGTGCATGTGGAAGATGTACGGTTCGCCAACGCGCAGGTTGCCGGGAAAGCCTCGGCCACCTGGCGCTCGTTGCCCGAAGGCCCCGGTGAAGTCGACATCACGGCGGAGGTGCCGCGGTTCGATGCGGTGAACGTTCCGCATTACCTGCCGGTGATCCTGCATCAGCGCCTGCGTGACTGGCTGCGACGCGCCATTGTGAAGGGCACGGCGACCGACGCCCGCCTTACGCTGCGCGGCGACCTCGCGCGCTTTCCCTTCGCGACGGGCGGCGAGGATCGCTTCCAGATCGTCCTCAAGGCGCACGGTGCCACGCTCGACTACGCCGATGGCTGGCCGGCGATGACGGACATCGACGGCGAGGTTCGTTTCGACGGCCGCAGCGTGACAGTCGACGCAAGCACCGGCAAGGTATTCGGTGTGACGGTGGCGCGCGCGCAGGCGCAGATCGCCGACATGACCGACCCGGACCGCAGCCTGCGCATCGAAGGCGAAGCGAGCGGACCCACCAGCGACTTCCTGACCTTTGTCGCGCGCAGTCCCGTGGCGGGATGGATCGACCACGCCACCGACGAGATCCAGTCGAGCGGCAACGGTCGTCTGTCACTACGCGTTACGCTGCCCTTCGAGGCGGTCGACCGTGTTTCCCTGTCCGGCGATTACCAGATCGTCGACAACGACGTGCGCGTACCCGGCCTGCCGCCACTCGGCGGTGTGAGCGGCCTGATGTCGTTCACCGAGAAGGAGCTGCGCGGTCGCGACATCGTGGCCGAAGCGCTCGGCGGCACGCTCAAAGCCCAGCTCGCGTCGGGCAGCGGAGGTGTGCGCGTCTCGGCCGCGGGCACGGCGAATGCCGCCTCGTTGAGCAGCGAGTTCGCTGTGCCGCTGCTCGATCGAATGTCGGGAACGACGGACTTCCAGTTCGGTCTGGTCACGCGTGCGGGCAGCGCGAGCTGGACCGTGGATTCCACTCTCAAGGGCATGGCGATCGACATCCCCGCGCCGCTGGGCAAGCGCGCGGAAGAAGCGACTGCGCTGCACATCGAGCGGCACGAACTGCGGGCCGGAGAGGACCAGCTATCGATCGATCACGCCAAATCGGGGCGACTGATCGTGCATCGACGTCTCACCGCGAGCGGCGCTACCGTCGACCGCGCATTGCTGACACTCGGACGCGTGAACGATCGCACGCCGATGCCCGAACGCAACGGCGTCTGGGTGCGCGGCGACATCGCAACGCTCGATGCCGATGCGTGGCTTGCGTTCTACCGATCGCTGCCGTCGCGCGAAGAGCCGGGGAAAGCGGCGGCGACCCTCACGCTCGACGGCATCGACGTGCAGGCCGCGACGTTGCACGCGCTGGGGCGCGACTTCAGCGATCTGCAGGTGAGCGGCCGGCGCTTCGGCGATGAATGGCGGCTCAACCTGGCCGGTCGCGAAGTCGACGGCGGCGCGGTGTGGCGCAAACCCGCCCCCACACAACCCAACGGCCGCATCGTTGCGCGCCTGACGCGTCTCATCGTCCCGCCATCCGCCGAATCGCCCGCTTCGTCATCCGATTCCGCGGCGGCCGGCAACGCGACACAAGCGTGGCCCGAGATCGACCTCGTCGCCGACGGCTTCGAGTCGCACGGACATGCACTGGGCAAGCTCGAGCTGGTCGCGGCGCCCAAGGCGAGCGACTGGCAGATCAACAAGCTGTCGCTCGCCAACGATGCGGGCCGCATCGATGCGCACGGCATGTGGCATGTCGGACGAACCCAGCAGACTCAGCTCGACGTCGGCCTCGACGTGCAGGATGCCGCCGGATTTCTCGCGCGCTTCAAGTTGGCCGATACCGTCAAGGGCGCGCCGACCAAGATCGAAGGGCAGCTGAGCTGGACCGGCGCGCCGAGCGATTTCGATTATCCGACGCTCAACGGGATGTTTCGGGTCACCACCGGGCCGGGCCAGTTCGTGAAGGCCGATCCCGGCGTGGGACGACTGCTCGGCGTGCTTTCGTTGCAGGCGCTGCCGCGTCGGGTCTCCCTCGACTTCCGCGACATCTTCAGCGAGGGCTTCAGCTTCGACAGCCTCGGCGGCAACATTCGGATTCGCAACGGCGTCATGCAAACCGACGATCTGCACATGGTGGGCCCGGCGGCCGTGATCGACATCTCCGGCGAGGCCGATCTCGCGCGCGAAACGCAGCAGCTGCGAGTGAAGGTGCAGCCCTCGCTGTCCAGCAGCATTTCCGCCGGCGCTGCAGCGCTGTTCATCGCCAATCCGCTGATCGGTGCGGCGGTCGGTGCCGGAACGCTGCTCGCGCAGAAGATCCTCAACAACCCGCTCGAGCAGCTGTTCAGTTACGAATACGTCGTGTCCGGTGCATGGGACGATCCGGTCGTCGAGCGTGCGGCACGACGAGTGTCGGTGCTTTCGGGGGGCCAGCGATGAGCGATGCATCTCGTTCTACCCATCGCGTTGCCGCGATCCAGATGGTTTCGGGGCCCGACGTCGCTGCGAATCTTGCGCAGGCGGAGCCGCTGATCGAGGGGGCGCACGCGCGCGGCGCGAGCCTTTGCGTACTGCCCGAGAACTTCGGGCTCATGGCGCTGCGTGCGCGCGACAAGCTCGCCGCGCAGGAAGACGATGGACAGGGGCCTCAGCAGGATTTCCTCGCGCGCATGGCACGCGCCTATCGCATCCACGTGATCGGAGGCAGCGTGCCATTGCGCTCGCCCGATCCCGAGCGAACCTGGCAGACCTTGCTGGTCTACGGCCCCGACGGCACGCGTGTCGCGCGTTACGACAAGATTCACTTGTTTCGCTTCACCCACGGCGACGAGGACTACGACGAGGCGCGAACGATTCGCCCGGGCAGCGCGCCGGCGGTATGCGAGCTGCCGCTGGGGCGCGTCGGTTTGTCGATCTGCTATGACCTGCGCTTTCCCGAGCTCTATCGAGCGATGAACGACGTTGCGCTGATCGTGGTTCCCGCCGCATTCACCTTCAGGACCGGTCAGGCGCACTGGGAAACGCTGCTGCGCGCACGCGCGATCGAGAATCAGTGCTATGTCCTTGCCGCTGCACAGGGTGGCGTGCATGAAGGCGGTCGCCGCACCTGGGGTCATTCGATGATCGTCGATCCGTGGGGCGAGATCGTCGATTGGCTCGCCGATGGTTCCGGCATCGTCCTCGGCGACGTCGATCCGGCACGCATCGCGGACGTCCGCAGCCGCCTGCCGGCGCTCGAGCATCGCGTGCTGGACCGCTCCTGAAACGAGCCGCGAGAGCAAAGGCGAAGCGTTGACGCTTCGCCGAAATCATCGACTGCAGTCGGACGGCTAGCGCAAGTCGGGCGTGTGAATGCGCGTGCGCATCGGCTGACCGATCACGAGCGCCCGCCGCGCAGCAGAACCAGCACCGCGCCACCGCCGCCTCCATGCGATGGTGCTTCGCAATACGCGAGCACGTCGTCCCAGTGCGCGAGCCACTTGCGCACGCGACCCTTGAGGATCGGCTCGCGGTTGGGCGAGGTGAGCCCCTTGCCATGGATCACACGCACGCAGCGCAGGCCGCGGTAGCGCGCATCGAGCAGGAAATCGGCGAGGGTGTCGCGCGCGCTCTCGGCTGTTTGTCCATGGAGATCGAGCTCCGCCTGGACCGACCAGCGCCCGCGACGCAGCTTCACGAGCACATCGGAACCCAGGCCGCGGCGGAGGAACGTCTGCTCGCCTTCGAGCTCCTGTCCGATGTCCCAGCTGTGCGGAGCCGGCTCGGCGCCGTACTTCGACATCTCGAGCGCGTCGGCTTCGTCTTCCAGTCGCTGCTGCGGCACCGGGGCAGGTCTGGGGGTGCCGACATCAGCGCGATTGCGCGGCGGCAGGCGATGCACGTCGGCGAACGCCTGCGCGATGTCGATGTCGCCGTGCGCATGCTTGGTCGCGGCGAGCCTTCGCTTCACTTCACCGCCGGACGCGGCGGGCTCGCGATGCACGTTGGCAAAGCGGTCGCCGGGGAGGGCCTTGTGACCTTGCCGATGCACCTGCTCATTGCGCGCCTTGGCGCCAACCGGTTCGCGAGGGTCTGGGCGTGCGCGCGCTTGCGTGGACTGCATCTCGCCTCGCGTCGTGCGCGATTGCTCGATCAGGGTGCGGAGATCGTGCAGTTTGGCCATTGTGCGAAATGCGAAAAGGTGTAGCTCGTGGTGATTGGTCAGCGCGTCGAGCGGTCCGCTGGTTCAGGTGCGACGACTTCTCGATTCAAACGAGGCGCCCATGGCTTGCAGTGCTCCGAGCGGTGGCACTAAGCAATAACAACTCAGAACCAACTGCGCCTTTGCCTCGCACCACTACTGATCCAGAAACACCTCGGCATCGAGCGCCGCCATGCATCCGGTGCCCGCAGATGTCACGGCCTGGCGATACACGTGGTCCGCGACGTCGCCGGCCGCGAACACGCCGGGCACGCTCGTCGCGGTCGCGTTGCCTTCCGAGCCGCCCTTGACCTTGATGTAGCCGTTGGCCATGTCGACGTGGCCTTCGAAGATCTGGGTATTGGGCGTGTGGCCGATCGCCACGAACACGCCGTGCAGCGGCAGCGATCGCGTCTCGCCGCTCGTGACGTGCTTCACTATCGCGCCGGTCACGCCGGAGGCGTCGCCGCGCACTTCATCGAGCACGTGGTTCCAGAGGATGCGCACGTTGCCACCCTCGCCGGTGCGCGCGACGAGCTTGTCGATCAGGATCGCTTCGGCGCGGAACTTGTCGCGCCGGTGAACCACCGTCACGTTCTTCGCGATGTTGGAGAGGTAGAGCGCCTCCTCCACGGCGGTGTTGCCACCGCCGACCACCATCACGTCTTCGCCCTTGTAGAAAAAGCCGTCGCAGGTCGCGCAAGCCGATACGCCCTTGCCCATGAACGCCTGCTCGGAGGCAAGACCCAGATACTTCGCCGAAGCACCGGTCGCGATGATCAGCGCATCGCAGGTGTATTCGCCGCTGTCGCCCCAGAGGTGCAGGGGACGACTGCTGAAGTCGACGCGATGGATGTGATCGAACACCAGCTCGGTCGCGAAACGCTCGGCGTGCTGCTGGAAGCGCACCATCAGATCGGGACCGAGAACGCCGGCGGCATCGGCCGGCCAGTTGTCGACCTCTGTCGTGGTCATCAGCTGGCCGCCATGCGCGAGACCCGTGATCAGGACGGGCTTGAGATTGGCGCGCGCCGCGTATACTGCGGCGGTGTAACCGGCCGGTCCGGATCCCAGGATCAGAAGGCGGGCGTGCTTGACGGGCATGGGGAGCGAGGCCTTTGCGAGTACGAAGAGCGAAAGTCAATCAAGTTTAATGGATGTGGGGATCAAGCCCGCCTGCGCAAGCAGCGCAGACCGCGCAGCCGGAACCCTTGGTTACCCGCCGCCCGACGCTATAATGCGTCGTATGAAGACTCGGCGGCAAGGTAATGTTTTTCAGGCGAAATAACAGGGCGCGCCGTTCCGCCGTGCGGGACGAGCCTGCGCTGTCCCCGCGATTTGCCCGGCTGGTGCGCGAATCGTGGTGGCTGCTGGTCGTCGCCGGCTTTCTCTACCTCGCGCTGATCCTCGGAAGCTACGACCGCGCCGATCCGGGCTGGTCGTTCTCGGGCTCGGGTCAGGCCGTTGCCAATCGCGGAGGCATCGTCGGCGCCTATCTCGCCGACCTGCTCCTGTACCTGTTCGGCCTGTCGGCGTGGTGGGTCGTGGTTGCCGGCATCGTCCTGGTGTTCGCCGGCTATCGGCGCGTCGTGAAACCGGAGATCGAAACGGATCATCCGTTATCGCTGCGCGGGCTTGGGTTCGCGCTGGTGCTGCTTTCGAGCGCGGCACTCGAAGCCACGCGCTTGTGGCGACTGCCGGTGCACTTGCCGCTCGCACCGGGTGGTGCGCTCGGCGACCTGCTGGGCAACTCGCTTGCGCGGGCCATGGGCTTCAACGGCGCCACGCTGCTGCTGCTCGCGCTGTTCGCGGTCGGGTGCACGCTGTTCTTCGGCCTGTCGTGGCTGCGCCTGATGGAACGCATCGGTGCATTGATCGAGATTGGGATCGGGTGGGTGCGCAAGCGCCGCGAAGAGCGCGTCGATCGCCGCATAGGCGAAGAGCGGGCCGCTCTGCGTGAGCACGTCGTGGAGCAATGGCGCGAAGACGACGACCATGAACCGATCGTCGTCGTGCCGCAGGTCACCAGCGTGCCGCGTTCGGAGCGCGTGGTGAAGGAAAAGCAGCGGCCGCTGTTCGTCGAAATGCCCGATTCGCCGCTGCCGCCGCTGTCGCTGCTCGAGGATCCTCCGCCAGCCGCGGAAAGCGTGAGCGCCGAGACGCTCGAGTTCACCTCGCGCCTGATCGAGCGCAAGCTCGCCGATTTTGGTGTTGCCGTAAAGGTCCTGGCGGCTTATCCCGGGCCCGTGATCACCCGCTACGAGGTCGAGCCCGCGGTCGGGGTCAAGGGCGTTCAGATCGTCAACCTGGTCAAGGATCTCGCGCGTGCACTGTCGGTCGTGTCGATTCGCGTGGTCGAGACGATTCCCGGCAAGTCGTGCATGGCGCTCGAGCTTCCCAATCCGAAGCGCCAGATCGTCAAGCTGCTAGAGATCCTGTCCTCGGCGGTGTACAACGACGCGCCGGGCGCGCTCACGCTCGCGCTGGGCAAGGACATAGCGGGCAAGCCGGTCATCGCCGATCTCGCGCGCATGCCGCATCTGCTGGTCGCGGGTACAACCGGCTCGGGGAAATCGGTCGCGGTCAACGCGATGATCCTTTCGCTGCTCTACAAAGCCGAGCCGCGCCAGGTGCGCATGATCATGATCGACCCCAAGATGCTCGAGCTCTCGGTGTACGAGGGCATTCCGCATCTGCTCGCGCCGGTGGTCACCGACATGAAGCTCGCGCCCAACGCTCTCAACTGGTGCGTGCAGGAGATGGAGCGGCGCTATCGCTTGATGTCGCATCTCGGCGTGCGCAACCTGGCCGGCTACAACGCCAAGGTGGCCGAAGCGAGGAAGGCGGACAAGCCGCTCACCAACCCGTTCAGCCTCACGCCGGAGCAACCGGAGCCGCTCGACGAGATGCCGACCATCGTCGTGGTGGTCGACGAGCTCGCCGACCTGATGATGGTCACAGGCAAGAAGATCGAGGAGCTGATCGCGCGCATCGCGCAAAAGGCGCGTGCCGCGGGCATCCACCTGATCCTCGCCACGCAGCGTCCGTCGGTCGACGTGATCACCGGACTCATCAAGGCGAACATTCCATCGCGCATCGCGTTCCAGGTGGCGAGCAAGGTCGATTCGCGGACCATCCTTGATCAGATGGGCGCGGAGACGCTGCTGGGGCAGGGCGACATGCTCTACCTTCCACCGGGAACGGGCTATCCGGCGCGCGTGCACGGGGCGTTCGTGTCCGACGCGGAAGTCCATCGCGTCGTCGATCATCTGAAGGCGCAGGGCGCACCGCAGTACGTCGAAGGCATTCTCGAAGGCGGCGTCGCCGGCGCCGATGGCGAAGAGGGTGGTGCGCTCGAGGCGCCCGATGCCGAGTCCGACGCGATGTACGATCAGGCCGTCGCAGTGGTGCTGAAGACGCGACGTCCATCGATATCGCTCGTGCAGCGGCATCTGCGCATCGGCTACAACCGCGCCGCGCGGTTGATCGAGCAAATGGAGCGGGCGGGACTCGTTTCGGCGATGCAGGCCAACGGCAACCGCGAAGTCCTGGTCCCTGCCGGTCGCAGCGAAGCGTGACGTTGACCCGGTTCGAGGCCCGCGTGCCTCGACGCGCTTGCGTGGCCATCGTGCTGGTCGCGATCGCCGCGTCATGGACGGCGTGTGCGGGCCCGGTCGAGGTGTATCGGGAAGGTCCGCAGTTTTGTCCCGCCGATCGCCCGGCCGACGGCGGCGTGCTGACGCAGGAGCAGGCGATCGTACGCGCACGCTCTCTGCTGCCTGCCGATTTCTGCGGGCCGACGCTGTTCGTCTCCGGCTGCGATGCAATCCCCGAATTCGCGCTGGGCACCTGGCGCATCTACCTCCACCAGTACAAGCTGCGTGCCGGCGTCAAGGATTTCGGCGGGCTGAGCCACACCTATGTCATCCTCGATCGCGTCGGCAACTGCCTCGCCAACATCCCGGGCACCGAAGTCGGCGCGCCGCGCTGAACCGGAGCGCGGTTCGCTTACTCCAAAACGCATGAACCCCACCCTTCGATACTTGTGTGCCGGCGCGCTCGCGTGGTTCGCGACGACAGCGTACGCGTCCGGCCTGGACCAGCTTCACCAGTTCCTGGAGCAGACCAAGACCCTGCGCGGCAGTTTCGTGCAGACAGTGACCAATGCCCAGCGTCGCACCACCCAGAACTCGCGCGGCACCTTTGCGTTCGCGCGTCCGGGACGGTTCCGCTGGACCTATGAAAAGCCGTTCGACCAGCTCATCGTCGGCGATGGATCGCAGGTGTGGGTGTACGACAAGGACCTGAACCAGGTCATCGTGCGCAAGCTCGACCGCGCGCTCGGCTCCACGCCTGCTGCATTGCTCGCCGGCGACAATGCGCTCGAGAACAACTTCTCCCTGACCTCGGCGCCGGCGCGCGAGGGCCTCGAATTCGTCGAAGCAACGCCGAAATCGGCAGAAGCGCAGTTCAGCAAAGTGCGCCTGGGATTCAAGGACGGGCTGCCCCAGACGATGGAGCTCAACGACGCGTTCGGGAATACGACGGTGCTGACGTTCGACAACCTCGAACGCAATCCGCAGCTCAAGCCCGATGTGTTCGCATTCACGCCGCCACCGGGTGCGGACGTGGTGGGGGAGAATGGGCCGGGGAAGTAGGCGCCGATGGCAGTTGATGGTCGATAGTCGATGGTCGATAGGCCGTTGCATGCGCTTGAATTGAGCCCGCAACCCGCCTGCCCAACAGGGGCTAAAGCGCTGGCAACGGCCGTCGAATAGGGAGACGTCGGACTCGTCCGGGCACCTGGATCCCATTGCGGCGTCGCGTGAACGCCAGGCTCCCCTCGTGGCCTGCATGTTTTCGCCAAATCGTCTCCTGCAACCATCAACCATCAACCATCAACCATCAACCGCGCTTCGATGACCGATCTCTTCTCCGCGCCGAGCAGCACCGGCGTCCCGCTCGCCGAGCGGTTGCGCCCGCGCGCCATCGACGAAGTGATTGGCCAGCGGCATCTGCTCGCACCGGGCAAGCCGCTCGCCGTCGCGTTCGCGTCGCACACGGCGCATTCGATGATCCTGTGGGGACCGCCCGGCGTGGGAAAGACGACGCTCGCGCGCTTGATGGCCGATGCGTTCAATGCCGATTTCATCGCGATCTCGGCGGTCCTCGCCGGCGTGAAGGACATTCGCGAGGCGGTCGCGCGCGCACAGGCGACGCGGGAGCAGTATGACCGCGGCACGATTCTGTTCGTCGATGAAGTCCATCGCTTCAACAAGGCGCAGCAGGATGCCTTTCTGCCCTACGTCGAGCAGGGGGTGCTCACGTTCATTGGCGCGACCACCGAGAACCCGTCGTTCGAAGTCAACAGCGCGTTGCTCTCGCGTGCGGCGGTGTACGTGCTCCAGCCCCTGTCGTCCGACGAGCTCGCACAACTGCTCGCGCGCGCAGCCGCGGTCGCGCTGCCGGATATCCCGATCGACGCATCGGCACGCGACGCGTTGACCGCGTATTCCGATGGCGACGGCCGCCGGCTGATCAACCTCGTCGAGCAGCTCGGCACCGCTGCGCACGAGGCCGGCCGCACGTCGATCGATCTGGCGTTCGTCGAGCAGACGATCGCGCGCAGCTTGCGTCGCTTCGACAAGGGCGGTGACGCGTTCTACGATCAGATCTCGGCGTTGCACAAGGCCGTTCGCGGTTCGGATCCGGACGCTTCGCTGTACTGGATGTGTCGGATGCTCGACGGCGGCGCCGATCCGCTGTACGTCGGGCGCCGCCTGATCCGCATGGCCACCGAGGACATCGGTCTTGCCGATCCGCGCGCGCTCGGTGTCGCGCTGGACGCCGTGCAAACCTACGAGCGTCTCGGTTCGCCGGAAGGCGAGCTCGCGCTCGCCCAGTGCGTGCTGTACCTCGCGGCCGCTCCGAAAAGCAACGCGGTCTATACCGCCTTCAATGCCGCACGAAGCTTCATCGCCGAAGACGGCTCGCGTCCGGTTCCGCTTCGGTTGCGCAATGCGCCAACGCGGCTCATGAAGAAACTGGACTACGGCAAAGGCTATCGATACGCGCACGACGAGGAGAACGCGTACGCGGCCGGCGAGCGCTATCTGCCCGACGACATGCCCGACACGCGCTTCTACGAACCGACGCAATACGGCGCCGAGGCACGCATCCGCGAGCGGCTGGAAGAGTTGCGCAGCCGTGACACGCAGGCGGGCGGCAAACGGGCGCCGCGCGAAAAAGACGGCGAGGGGCGATAGGCGATACACATGCGCGAACGGCGATAGGCGAAGGGGCGATAGGCGATAGGCGACCAGAAGTGCTGCCGTCGAGAGTGGAGCCGTCCGAACTTCATTCTCTGGAGCAGGTTCGACATGACGGCAGTCAAGCGCGGATAGGAGTGAAAGGTGCGCATAGGCCCATCACCTATCGCCCATCGCCATCGCCATCGCCATCGCCATCGCCCATCGCCATCGCCATCGCCATCGCCCATCGCCATCGCCCGCCTTTGCTGGATCGCAGCGCCGGCGTCGTCGGCGCCTCTGCTAGACTTTCCCCCATGCTCGACATCAATCTCCT
>DATKLH010000357.1:0-21872 GCA_035542515.1 Casimicrobiaceae bacterium | reverse complement strand
CGGGACACATCGCATTCACCGGCATGGTCGGCGCCGATCGCGTCGTGTTCTGCGGCGATACGCTGTTCGCATGCGGGTGCGGGAAACTCTTCGAAGGAACTCCCGCGCAGATGTGGTCGTCGCTGCAGAAGCTCGCGGCACTCGCGCCCGCGACGAAGGTGTTCTGCGGTCACGAATACACGGTCGCGAACATCCGCTTCGCCAGGATGGTCGAACCGGACAACCAGGCGTTGCTTCAACGCGAGGCGCGCGAACAGGGCAAGCGTGCGCGAGGCGCACCGACGCTGCCGTCGACCATCGGCGAGGAGCTCGCGACCAACCCGTTCCTGCGCGCCGATCGGCCCGATGTGCGCGCGGTGGCGCAAGCGCAATCGCAGCAATCGATCGTCGATGCGATTGGAAGCTTCGCGGCCCTCCGGGCGTGGAAGAATCGAACCTGAGGATCGGCGCGGCCGCGATTGTTCGCCTGTGCCAGCCAGCTGCTTCGACGCGCCGATCATCCCTCGGCAGTGCTCGGCGCCATCCCGAAAACGCGGTCCCTTATGCTCGCGTTGCCCCTGCGCTGCGCGGTGCCGCTTGGCAACCGTGCGGCTTGCGGCGGGTTGACGCTTCCGCGCCATCGCGCCTAGTATGCCCCGCAGCTATGGGCGCCCGTCGGACCCCGGACCTCAATTGCGCTTACTTCACCTCCTTCCCGTCGTCATCGTTGCCGCACTGACTGCGTGCGCAACCCCGGGGCCCGCTCCCGACTCGCTGAAACCGCTGCAACCGCTCGCGAAGCTTCCCCAGCCGCTGCTACTCACGCCCGAGCCGCTCGCCCGCGTTCGTGCGCCCGATCCATTCGAAGGGGCCGGCGCGGAGCTCGATCCGATTCCGATTCCGGCAGGCGACTTGTGGGAGCGCATCGTGGGCGGCTACGCGATCCCGGAAGTCACCGACGCGGAGCTGGTGCACAAGTGGGAGCAGTGGTACGCCGATCGTCCCGACTACGTGGCGCGCATGGTGGAGCGCAGCCGCCGCTACCTCTATCACATCGTCGTGGAGCTCGAGCTGCGCGGCATGCCCGCCGATATCGCGCTGTTGCCGATGATCGAGAGCGCCTTCAATCCGGGTGCGCTGTCGGTCGCACGCGCATCAGGCATCTGGCAGTTCATGCCGGAGACCGGACACACCTACGGGCTCAAGCAGAACTGGTGGTTCGATTCGCGTCGCGACGTGCTCGCCGCCACGACCTCCGCCCTCGACTATCTGCAGAACCTGCACGACGAGTTCGACGACTGGCAGCTCGCGCTCGCGGCGTACAACTGGGGCGAAGGCAACGTGCGCAAGGCCGTCGCGCGCAACAAGGCGAGGGGGCTGCCCACCGACTATGCGAGCCTCACCAAGCTGCCCGTCGAAACACGCAACTACTTGCCCAAGCTCCAGGCGGTGAAGAACATCATCGCCGATCCCCAGCGTTACGGCATCGACCTCGCGAGCGTTCCCGACGCGCCGTTCTTCGCAGTGGTGAAGACCAACCGCAAGATGGACGTGAAGCGCGCGGCCGAGCTCGCGGAGCTCTCGGTCGATGAGTTCCTCGCGCTCAACCCGCAGCACAACCGCCCGGTGATTGCCGGCGCCGACGAATACGCGATCCTGCTGCCCACCGACAAGGCCGAGATCTTCGCGGCGAAGCTCGACCTGCTCGATCAGCCGCTCGTGTCGTGGCAGGCGTATCGCGTGAAGCCCGGCGAGACGCTGCCGCAGATCGCGGTGAAGTTCGGGATGTCGGTGGAGACCCTGCGCGCGGTGAACGGCATCGGGTCCAACGCGCGCGTGCCGGTGAACCATCCGCTGCTGGTTCCCTCGCAGCGTGCGAGCGTCGACGGCGACGAGTCGCTGGCGCAGACGGTCTTCACCACGGTACCGGCCGGGCGCACCGTGTACTACACGGTTCGTCGTGGCGACACGCTCAGTGTTGTTGCAGCGCGCTACGGCGTGACCACGGCCGACCTGCGTCGCTGGAACAGCATGGGTCAGAGCGCCGTGCGCGTGGGGCAGAAGCTGCGCATCACCAGCGAGGCGGTGTCGACTCACCGGAGCGCGAGCGTCGGCCCGACGGTGACGAGCGGATCGCAAAACCGCACCAGCGGTCGCCAACGCGGCAAGTCGGCGGCCAACGACCGCACGCCGCCGAGCCGTGGCAAGACGCATGCGACGGCGAAGTCGAAGTCGGTACGTACCGACACGGCGGCTGAGCGCAGCGCAAAACCCGCGGCGCACGGCCGCAACGGCTCGCTTGCAGGGGTCGGTGCGAAGACACGTTCGCCCGCGTCGCGAACCGTGCTGACGCGCGGCGACTGACGGCAAGAGCGGCGCGTCGCGCGCGCCAGCGAGGACTCAAATGAAAACGGGCGACGCACTGCGTCGCCCGTTTTTCGTCCGTCGCACGTCTGAGACGGACCTGTGACGAAGAAGTTATTTCTTCTTCGCGACCTTGCGCTTGGCAGCCCGGCGCTTGGTGGCCTTTTTCTTGGCACCACCCTTGCGCTTCGTCGCCTTCTTGGCGGCTTTCTTCGCGCCGCGACGCTTGGTTGCCTTCTTGGCGGCCTTCTTCTTCGCGCCGCCCTTCCGCTTGGTCGCCTTCTTCGCTGCCTTCTTCTTGGTGGCCTTGCGCTTGGTCGCCTTCTTCTTCGCAGCCTTCTTGGGCGCGGCGGCCTTGCGCTTGCCAGCCTTCTTCGCCTTCTTCTTCGGCGTCGCCGCCGGAGCAGCTGGCGTCATCATCGACATCATGTCAGCCATCATCTTTGAGTCTCCTGTCTGAGTTTGCTGAAACTGTTATGGTGCTTCTCCAGCAGGCAGCCGGCTGTTGCTTCCGCGCTTTCCGAGCACTGCATTTTTCGAGAAAACGCTTGACAAAACCCTTGCCACCTGCTGCCTGCATTGTAGCCACGTTTCAAGCTTTTGCAAGATTTCATCGCTGATTCCGGCGCTTAAGCACTGCACTGTTGCGTATTCGCACAGTGCTCGCGCGCGCTGTTTTCCGCTGCTTCGCGCGCGTGCAGTTCTCGCTCACGGCAGACGCGATTCATCCTGGAAAAGGCTTGCAACGGGCTCGCGCCTGCGCACCAGATGCGCCGCTTCGCCGTCCACCATCACCTCGCATGCGCGCGGGCGCGTGTTGTAGTTCGAGCTCATCGCCATCGCGTACGCGCCCGCCGTGCGCACGGCGAGCAGATCGCCCTGCTCGAGCGCGAGGTCGCGATCGAGACCGATGAAGTCGGCGCTCTCGCAGACCGGACCGACGATGTTCCAGCGGCGCGGTGTACCCGCGCGCGGCCGCACGGGTTCGATGGAGTGCCAGGCGTCGTACAGCGCGGGGCGAATCAGGTCGTTCATGGCCGCGTCCACGATCGCGAATCCATGCGGCGCGCCCGGCTTGAGGTACAGCACGCGCGTGAGCAGCACGCCGGCATCGGCCACCAGCCGTCGACCGGGCTCGAACAGCAGCCGCTCGCTGCGCCCCGCGAACAGGTCTCGCACCATCGTTGCGTACTCGTGCAGCGCGATGACGTGCTCGTCGCGATAGCGCACGCCAAGCCCGCCACCGAGGTCGATATGAGCGAGCCCGATGCCATCGTCGTTGAGCGCGTCGACCAGCTCGAGAAGCTTCTGCGCCGCCTCCCGGCAGGGCTCGATCGAGCTGATCTGCGAGCCGATATGCATGTCGATGCCCTCGACCGCGATCGAGCTCGACGATGCCGCTCGTCGGTAGAGCGCCTTCGCATCGGCGTACGAGACGCCGAATTTGCTGTCCTTGAGGCCGGTGGCGATGTAGGGATGCGTGAGCGGGTCGACGTCGGGATTGACGCGAAAGCTCACTCGCGCGCGCGCGCCGTGCGCGCTCGCGACCTCCGACAGACGGGCAAGCTCGGCGGCGGACTCGACGTTGAAGCACAGGATGTCGTGCTCGAGCGCGAGCTCCATTTCCGCGGTGGTCTTGCCGACGCCCGAGAACACCGTCTTGCGCGGATCTCCGCCCGCGGCGATCACGCGCTGCAGCTCCCCGCCCGACACGATGTCGAAGCCGCTTCCGGCCCGCGCGAAGAGGTCGAGCACCGCGAGGTTGGAGTTGGCCTTGACCGCGTAGCACACAAGATGCGGCAAGCCATCGAACGCGCCGGTGAAGTCCGCGAAGGCGTTCTGCAGCATCGCGCGCGAGTACACGTAGCAGGGCGTGCCGAAGCGCTCGGCGATTTCGGACAGCGACAGACCCTCGGCGTGGAGCTCGCCACGCAGCATCGAGAACGCGCTCACGGCTTGCGCTGTTCCGGATTGCCCGGCACCGTTGCTGGCGGAAACGTCGGCGCCGGCGGAGGTGCGGCGGTCTTGGCCGTTGGCGCGGGAACCAGTGGTCCCTTCACTCCGCACCCGGACACCATTGCGAGCGCCGCCACTGCGAGCAGCGTTACCGAGCGACGTGTCAGTTGACGTAACATCTTGCGCATCCCTTTCGATCCGAGCGCGGTCGTGGCAGCACGAAACCGCGCCGGACCATTATCGCGCAAGCGCGGCGTGCGCCGAGTGAGGCGAAGCCGCGGGGCGCGCGGAGGCATTGATGATCAGCGAATCCGAATTCATCGCTGCTGCCGATGGCACGCTCGAGCGCATTGGCAGCGCGCTCGATGCGGCGCTGCAGAACAGCGACGTCGATCTCGACTGGAGCTGCAAGGACGGCATCCTGGAAGTGGACTGCGAGGGCGGCGGCAAGGTCATCCTCAACCGGCACGTGCCCAATCGCGAGCTGTGGCTCGCCGCGCGCTCGGGCGGCTTCCACTTCAAGCCCGTCGACGGTGCGTGGCGCGATACCCGTTCGGGCGAGGGCCTGGAAGCGACGCTGACGCGCGTGCTGCAGGAGCAGTGCGGGTTGGTAGTGCCGCTGTCTCAGCTTGCCGCCCCGTAGGCGAATCAGCCGCGTGTCGAGTCGTATTGCGGTGTGGTTGTCGTGCCGCGGGTGCAGGACTGATCCCAAGCCCGCGGCAGAAGAATTCGAACCGGGCGAAAGTATCGTGCGCGCACCATGGACGAAGGGGAGGCCACCGGCGCTACTCGCATAGCAAGACAAGCTTTGGCGCGCGAAACTTTCGCCCGTCAAGCGTAACTTTGGTCCGTCTAAGCCAATATCGCCGTCCAGTCCTCGAGCTCGCGGCGCAGGTCCGCGTGACCCGGCAGCAGCGTCTCGACCAGGGACCAGAAGCGCGGCGAGTGGTTGAGCTCGATGATGTGCGCGACCTCGTGTGCGACGACGTACTCGGCGAGCGGCGGCGGCAATTGCACCAGCCGCCAATTGAGGCGGATCTCGCCTTTCGCGTTGCAGCTGCCCCACTCGCTGCGGGCGTTGGACAGTCGCACCGACGGCTGCGGCATGCCCACACGCTGCGCGTAGTCGGGCACCCGCGTGGCGATCAGCGCCCACGCCTGGTCCCTCAGCCAGTGTGCGACCAAGCTCTCGATCTGCGGCTCGTCCTGCGGGCTCGGATGGCGGATGGTGAGATTGAACATGTCCGCTTCGATCACCGGCCGGCGCGCGGGGAACAGCGCGAGCCTGAGCTCGCGTCCGCGGTACACGATCGGCGCGCCGGTGGCCCAGCGGCTCGGCATGACTTCGCGCTTGCGTGCCCGCCATTCGGCGAGCGAGCGCACGATCCAGGTCGCGCGCTCGATCAGCGCAATGTCGATGTCGCGCAACGACACCCAGCGCGGCGCGCGCACGGTGAGTCCCTCGAAATGCACCTCCATGCCGATCGAGCGACGTCGCGCGCGGATGAGCCGGTAATCAACCATCTGGTCGTTGAGGACGACGCGCCGCAGCTGGCCTTCGGTGGCCTTGCGCTTCCGCGGATTGCGCCCGTCGTTGTCGCCACGCAGGCGCGCGATCGACTTGCTCACGCGGGCACTCCGAGGCGCGCGACTTCGTCTTCGACCCAGCTCTCCACCTGCTGCATGAGCTGCGCGGGATCCTTGCCCTGCGGGCTGATCGGAGCGCCGATGGACAGCGTCACCACACCGGGGCGCTTGCCCATGCGTCCCTTGGGCCACAGCCAGCCCGCGTTGTGCGCGACCGGCAGCACCGGCACGCCGAGATCGATCGCGAGTCGCGCGCCGCCCGTCTTGTAGCGCGCACGCTTGCCTGCGGGAATGCGCGTGCCTTCCGGATAGATGACGATCCAGAAGCCCTGCGCGAGGCGTTCGCGGCCCTGGCTCACGATCTGCGCCATCGCATCCTGTCCGGCCTTGCGGTCGATGGTGATCGGCGATGCGAGGGCGAAAGCCCAGCCGAAGAACGGGATCGACAGCAGCTCCTTTTTCGCGACGTACGAAAGCGACGGGAAGCACTGGGTGAGGAACAGCGTCTCCCAAGTCGAGCTGTGCTTGCACAGGATGATGTGCGGCTCGGCGGGCATGCGCTCGGCACCGATGACGCGATGACGGATGCCGCAGATCCAGCGTGCGCCGAACAACATCATTGCGCACCAGCCGGTGATGAAGCGATAGCGCGGGCGCCGCGGCAGCCAGGACAGCAGGAGTACCGCGACAGCGTAGGGGGGAGTGAGGACCAGCTGGTACAGCGCGAAGAGCACCGAACGCAGCCAGGAACTCACTCGTTCACTCTCCCGCCAGGAGCGCTGCCGCGGCAAATGCGAGGTCGGGGAAGATCACCGTGTTTTTCGGGAAGCCGCCCTCGCGCAGCGTCTTCTCGCCCTTTCCGGTGAGCACGAGCATCGGCTGCGCGCCGACCGCCTCGGCGGCCTGCAGATCGCGCAGACTGTCGCCGACGCACGGAACTTCCTTCATATCGACGTTGTAGCGATGTCCGATCTCCTCCAGCATCCCGGCGCGCGGCTTGCGGCATGTGCAGCTCGAATCGGCGGTGTGCGGGCAGAAGAAGATCGCGTCGATGCGCCCGCCCGCCTGGCCCAGCGCCTTGTGCATCTTCTCATGCACGGCGTTGAGCGTCGCCATGTCGAGCAGCCCGCGCCCCACGCCCGACTGATTCGTTGCAACGACGACACGGTAGCCCGCGTGATTGAGGCGGGCGATCGCTTCGAGGCTCCCGGGGATCGGGCGCCATTCGTCGGGCGACTTGATGAACTGCTCGCTGTCGTGATTGATCACGCCGTCGCGATCGAGAATGATCAATCGCGCGGCGCGAGTCTGAGCGACGGCTTCGGAGGCGAGCTGGACCACAGGTGCATTCTAGGGGCAGTTCCGGAAGAGTAAAAGCGCCGGGGTTTGAGCGGTGACGTGTGAGCGTCCGTAACCGAGCGCTCGGAACCTTGCGACACTCCCAGGCGCCTCATGCATGACGCCTTGATGCGTCAGTTGGCAGGTCGGGCTCTGAGTAGCACGTTCACATCCCATATCCCATACCCGACAACGCAGTCGCGGACTGCTGCTAACTCGCCAGCTTCCCGATGTCCGCCACCTGGTTCATCGTGGCTGCAACGCCGCGCAACAGCGCGAGGCGATTGGCGCGCACGATCGGATCGTCGACGTTGACCATCACTTCGTCGAAGAATCGGTCCACCGCGCCCTTCGCCGTTGCCAGGGCCTGCAGCGCGCTGGTGTACGCGCCGTTTGCGCAATCGGCCGCGACGCGCGGCGCGAGCTCGCTGAAGACGCGGTGCAGGTCGCGTTCCGCGGACTCCGAGAACCGCGCGACGTCGACGCGAGGCATGGTCGCCTCGTCGCTCTTCTTGAGAATGTTCACGATGCGCTTGTTGGCGGCGGCGAGCGTTGCCGCCTCCGGCATCGCCTCGAAGGCCTTGACCGCGGTGAGTCGCGCCGGCAGGTCGTCGACACGGTCGGGCCGCGAATCGAGCACGGCGGCAACCTGGTTGGCCGAATAGCCCTGCTCGCGCAGCAGGCCGCGCAGCCGTTCCAGCAAGAACGCCTCGAGGTCGTCCTGCGCCGACGGATGCGGCATCGGCACGTCGTCGAAGTTCGCGGCAAGCGCGATGCCGATCAGCTCGCGCAGCGATAGCGCGAGCTCCTTTTCGACGAGGATGCGCAGAATGCCGATCGCCGCGCGTCGCAGGCCGAACGGATCCTTTTCGCCGGTCGGAATCTCGCCGACCCCGAAAAGGCCCGCGAGCGCGTCGAGCTTGTCGGCGAGCGCCACCGCGATCGCGACCGGGCCCTTCGGCAGTGCGTCGCCGGCGAAACGCGGCCAGTAGTGTTGCGCGATCGCATCGGCAACTTCCGCGGGCTCGCCGTCGTTGAGCGCGTAATACCGCCCCATGGTTCCCTGCAGCTCGGGAAACTCGCCGACCATGTCGGTCACCAGGTCGGCCTTGGCGAGCCATCCGCCGCGCTCGCACAGCCTGGAATCGGCGCCCGTCCGCGTGCCGATGTTCGCGGCGAGATCGCGCAGTCGCAGTGCGCGCTGTCCCTGGCTGCCGAGCTTGTTGTGATAGACGACGTTCGCGAGCCGCGGGATCCAATCCTCGAGGGTGCGCTTGCGGTCCTGGTCGTAGAAGAACTTCGCATCGGCGAGACGCGCGCGCAGCACGCGCTCGTTGCCGTGCACGATCGCCTGCGTGTCGTCGGTCTGAAGGTTCGACACGAGCAGGAAGCGGTTGACGAGCGCGCCGTTGCGATCGGCGAGCGCGAAGTACTTCTGGTTCTGCTGCATGGTCAGCACCAGGCACTCCTGCGGCACTTCGAGGAACGCTTCGTCGAAGCCGCCTGCGAGGACCACGGGCCATTCGACCAGTGCGGTGACCTCGTCGAGGAGCGAGTCGGGCATCATCACCAGCGCGCCCTGCGCGGCGCGGCGCAGCTCCTCGATGATCCTGTGGCGTCGTACCGCAAACGAAGGCAGCACCTTGCCTTCGGCTTCGAGCGTGGGCGCGTACGCGTCGGCGTTCGCGACGCAGATGTCGGTGCGACTCAGGAACCGGTGCCCGTCGGTGAGGTTGCCGGCCTGCAGGCCCAGGGACTCGACCGGTACGATGGCCTCGCCATGCAATGCGATCAGCTTGTGCGCGGGCCGCACGAAGGCGACGTCGTTGAAATAACTGTCCGCCGATGCGTAGCGCATGACCTTGGGGATCGGCAACTTGTCGATCGCGTCGTCGAGCGCCTCCTGGAGCGCGGCACGAAGCTGGATCGTCACCGGCGGCTCGATGTAGTAGAGCCGCTCGAGCTTGCCGTCGATGCGGCGCTGCAATCGATCCGGTGGAACGGCGTCCACGTTGTCGAAGCCGGCCTTGCTCTTGATCGCCTTCTGCAGCGCAGGCGTCGGCTTGCCCTCGGCGTCGAAGGCGACATTGACCGGCAGGAGCGGCAGCGCCCGCGGCGCCTCCGTCGCAGTGTCGAGGACCGCGGCGATCGTGACGGCGAGCCGGCGCGGTGTTGCGTAGGCGATGACTTCCGCGGAGCCCTGCACGAAGCCGCGCGTTTGCAGGCGTTCGCTCACCATCGATGCGAACGCATCGCCGAGTTTCCTCAGCGCCTTGGGTGGCAGCTCTTCGGTGAGTAGCTCGACGAGCAGTGTCGCGGCGCTCATGCCGCGGCGTCCTGGAACTGAACCGGAATGGTCGATCGCAGGTGCTGCGCCAGCATGGGGAAGCCCAACCGGCGGCGCGAATCGACGTAGGCCTGAGCGACCATCCGCGACAGTGCGCGAATCCGCCCGATGTAGCCAGCGCGCTCGGTGACCGAGATGGCTCCGCGCGCGTCGAGCAGATTGAACGTGTGCCCGGCCTTGAGGATCATCTCGTAGCCGGGCAGCGGCAACTGTGCCTCGAGCAGCCGCTTAGCCTCGCTTTCATAGAACCCGAACAGCTCGAAGAGCTTCGGCGCGTTCGATTGCTCGAAGTTGTAGGTCGACTGCTCGACCTCGTTCTGGTGATAGACGTCGCGATAGGTGAGCACGCGTTGCTCGCCGTTCTCCTCCCACCGGCTCCAGACCAGATCGAAGACGTTCTCGACACCTTGCAGGTACATCGCGAGACGCTCGAGGCCGTAGGTGATCTCGCCGGTGACCGGATTGCAATCGATGCCGCCGACCTGCTGGAAGTAGGTGAACTGCGTCACTTCCATTCCGTTGAGCCACACCTCCCAACCCAGCCCCCACGCGCCGAGCGTCGGGTTCTCCCAGTCGTCTTCGACGAAGCGCACGTCGTTGCGCGTCAGGTCGAAGCCGAGCGCGGTGAGCGAATCCAGGTACAGGTCGAGGATGTTCGGCGGCGAAGGCTTCAGCACCACCTGGTACTGATAGTAGTGCTGCATGCGATTGGGATTCTCGCCGTAGCGACCATCCTTGGGCCGGCGCGACGGCTGAACGTACGCTGCACGCCACGGCTCGGGACCGAGCGCACGCAGGAAAGTCGCGGTGTGCGACGTGCCCGCACCGACCTCCATGTCGTAGGGCTGCAGCAGGGCGCAGCCGCGGCTGTCCCAGTACTGCTGGAGGGTGAGGATGGTTTGCTGGAAAGTGTGCATGCGAGGCGGCCGCGCCAAACCCCGCATTTTACTGAAGCGTGGAAGGCGTAGTTGGTCGATGGTAGCTAGCGGATAGTGTGCCTGCGATGCACGCCGTAGCCCCGCTACCTGCTATCTACCAACTACCAACCACGCTTTTCTGTTTCAGTGCATCTCCACCGCCACCGTGTTGTCGCGCGCCTTGCGGTCGATGAGCTTGTTCAGCGGATCGATGCCGGCACGCGCCGGCTTGCCATCCACCACGAGCGTCAGGTCGGTCTGCTCCTGGGTGAAGCGGCGCTTCTCGAGCAGCAGCGGCTTCCCGTCGGCGTCGAGCACGCCGACATCGATCCAGTCGTCGAGCTTCGCGTCGCTCTCCTTCCCCAGCTCGTCCGCCTTCAGCTTGTGCGCGACCACGTGCAGCGCCACGTCGAACTTGCCATCGGGACGCGCCGTCGCCGACGCGGCCGTGGCCCGGTTGTCGTACAGCGTGATCGACTCGAACCAGTCGTCGAGCAGGTACTGGTATTGCGCCGGCGTCACTTCGCGCAAGTGGCGCAGCAGCAGCGTCGAGTTGGGATACGGGGGGCCCTTGAATGCGCTCTCCTGCACCAGCGCCCTGAGCGCCTTGTTCACGTTGTCTTCACCGATGTAGTCGGCGAGCGCGTACATGACGAGGCTGCCCTTGCGGTAGTGGATGTACGCCTGGTTCTCCACGCGCGCGAGGGGCAGCTCCTTCTTCTGCTCGGTGGACCGACCGATCAGGTAGCGGTCGAGCTCGTAGCGGAGGAACTTCTGCATCTTCGCCTCGCCGTACTTGCGCTTCATCACCATCAGCGCCGAGTACTGCGCCAGCGTTTCGGAGAGCATGGTGGAGCCCTGCACATCGCCACCGATGACCTGGTGCGCCCACCATTGATGCGCGGCTTCGTGCGCAGTCACGTAGTACGGGTAATCGATGTCGTCGGGGTCGTCCTCGCGCACGCGCGCGATGAATCCGATCGCCTCGGAGTACGGGATGGTGTTGGGAAAGGCCTGCGCGAAGCTCGCGTAGCGCGGGAACTCGATGATGCGGAACTGCCGGTGCTGGTAGGGGCCGAAGTGGGTCGTGTAGTAGTCGAGCGAGGCCTTCACCGACGCGATCATGCGGTCGAGGTTGAACTCGTGGCCGGGCTGGTAGTAGACCTCGATCGCGACATCGTTCCAGCGGTCCTTCCTGACCGCGTAACGCGCCGACTGGAACGCGACGAAATCGAGGATCGGGCTGTCCATCGCGTAGATGAAGTGATGGCGGCCGCCTTCGACCCACTCGCGCTCGAGATAGCCGGGCGCGATCGCCCACTGGTCCGCGTCGGTAACGACCTCGGCCTTGAACGTGACCCAGTCGGCGTCGTGGGTGATGTAGTTCACGTCGAGCCCCGCCGGATCGTCGCGGTCGCGCATCCGCTCCTTGGGGGCGAGGCCGAACTTCTTGCGATCGCGATCGGTCTGCAACTCGCCGCGATCGTCGTACCCGATCACCGGCAGGACGAAGTTGCCGTTGACGAAGCTGCCGTTGGCGACCACCGTCGTGTTCATGCCGTTGTTGCGAAAGCCGTGCGTCGGCACTTCGAGATCGAAGTCGAGCGCCGCCGTGGCGGCGGGCGCGAGCGGCGTCGCAAGCTCGAAGCTGCGCAACCCCACGTGCTCGTCGTCGCGCACCTGCTTGGCGCCTACGTCGAACGCGAGCTGGTGCACCACGACGTCCTCGTTGCCGAAGAACAGGTGCACCTTCGACACCGGCACGCTGTTGCGATTGACCAGGCCGAAACGCCCGCGCATGCGTACGCGCTGCTCCTGCGGGTAGAGCTCGACGGTCAGCGCGACCGAGGTGATGCGCGGCTGCGGGTCCGCGGACAGGGCCTTGTACTGCTTCTCGTAGTCGGCCTGGCGGGCTTCGGCATCGTGCGCGGTGCGGTAATGGTTGAGGATGTTGGTGTTGTAGAAGATGTAGCTGCCGATCCCGACGAAGGCCAGCGCCGCGACGATCGCAACGGCTGAAACGCGATGGCTGATGCGCGACCGTGCCGTCTTCAGGCGGTCGCGCCATCCGGTGATCGTGCCGCGCGCCCACAAGAGATACGCTGCCACCAGCATCAGGACCGCCCACGCAGCGTAGTACGCCTCGAACCAGCGCACGCGCGGCAGGTAGTGCCCGTATCCGTTCATGTCCGAATACTGGTAACCGACCTCGCCGGCGTACTTGTAGAGGTTGTGCTCGAAGCCCATGACGCCGAGGAACAGCAACGCGACGAAGTAGACGACCATCACGAAATGGCCGAGGTACTTCTGGTTCACCACCGAGTGCACGGTCAAGGCGAGTGCGCAGATCAGCCAGTATTCGACCAGGTCGACGGTGAACAGCTCGTGCAGGTAGATCGCAGGCTCGTAGCGGTAGTAGCCCTTGGCGGTCTGGATGCCGATGCCGCACGCGAACAGCATCACTTCGAGCAGCAGCGGCACGAGCATCAACGCGATCAGCTTGGCGGCGAACGGCAGCCATGTCGGAACCGGAAGCGCGTCGTGGATCTGATCGAGCCGATGGTCGCGCTCGCGCCACGTGAGCTCGCCCGCGTAGAAGGTGATGATGATGAGCATGAACAGCGTGAACGTGCCGCCGAGGAGCTCGCGGATCTGGTAGGTCACCGGCCACGTGTTGGTCCCGTAAACGCTTCCCAGCGTCGTGCTGCTGACGATCAGGAATGCCACGCCGGCCAGCGCGAACACGATGAAGTAGACGTTCTTCACCGTTTCACGGAAGTACAGCCAGACCAGCGCGAGCAACAACGCGCTGGGGCGCGACGGTTGCAGCGTCGCGGTGTGCAGGCGCAGGACGGGTGCCGGTTCGGCATCGACAGGCGCCTCGCGGCGCGTTTTAAGAAGCGCCTCCGCGAAGCGGAAGCGCTGGTAGCATACGAACACCAGCAGTGCGCCCACCGCCGTCCACAGCAGTCGATTCGCCAGCAGCACCCCTTCGAACGGAATCAGGCGCGTGTTGCGCTCGGCGATGGTCCAGTATTCGGTGATGCGCGCCGATGCGATCACGCCGAAGGGATCGATGAGCGCAGCCAGCGTCTTGTTGTCGATATCGCGGAGCAGCGCTTGCGCGCCCAGGTATCCGATCAGGCAGAGCGCGCTGCCGAGGTAGACGGGCAGCATCCGTCGCGTGAGCGCAGCGACGCAGAAGAACACGCCGCCGACGAAGATCAGGTTCGGCAGCAGCACCGTGGCGTATGGCAGCAGGTACGCGAGAGGGCGCGACGGCCCGAGCCGGTCGGGATCGAGGTTGGGGAGGAGCGTTCCGGCATAAACGCCGATCGCGATGCCCGCGAACACGAGCATGAGCACCGCGAGCACGCCGACGAAGCGGCCGCCGAGGTACTGCCATTTGCCGATCGGAGCGCTGAAGAAGAACGACTCGGTGCGGTATTCGTAGTCCTGCTGCACCGCGCGCCCGGCAAGCGCGGCGATGACGGTCAACCCCAGCATCCCGAGGAAGGCGACGGTTTGTGAAATCGCGTACGGCGAGTTGATCCACACCTTGCCGCTGCCGAAGACGACGTTCGCATTCTTGATCGCTCCGCCGGCCGCGGCGGTCCATGCCATGGCAAGCGCGAGGAAGGTGACGAAGTAGACCCAGGTCGAGATGCGCTTGAGGCGCATGCGCAGCTCGAACGACGCGATGGCGAGCAGTTCGGACATGGCGCTTACGCCGCGACCGATTGGATCTGTGCCTGCGGCAGGAAACCTCCTACCGCCGCGAAGTAGACGTCCTCGAGCGTCGCGATCGCAGGCTCGAACGCATCGTCGGGTCGCGCATCGCCGACGACGCGCATCGACGTCCTGCCCGATGCCAGCCGCGTGGAGATCACGCGATACCGGGTCTTGGCCTCGTCGAGCTCGTCGCGCGTGATGAACTTCTGCCAGACACGGCCGTCCAGCGTGCGCACGAGTGTCGCGGGCTCGCCGGTGACGAGCACCTGGCCGCGGTGGATCACCGCCATCCGCGCGCAAAGGTCCTCGACGTCGGACACGATGTGCGTCGACAGGATCACCACGACGTTGCTGCCGATGTCGGCGAGAAGGTTGTGGAAACGTACGCGTTCCTCGGGATCGAGACCCGCGGTAGGCTCGTCGACGATGATGAGCGACGGATTGCCGAGCAGCGCCTGCGCGACGCCGAAGCGCTGGCGCATGCCGCCCGAATACCCCCCGAGGGCCTTGCGTCGCACCTCGTGGAGATTGACCTGCTTCAACAAGGCGGCGACCACTTCGCGACGCTGCGCGCGATCGCTCATGCCCTTGAGCCGCGCGAGGTGGTCGAGCATGTCTTCGGCCGACACCTTCGGATAGACGCCGAAGTCCTGCGGCAGGTAGCCCAGGCGCCGACGGATCGCTTCCTTGTCGCGCAGCACGTCGATGCCGTCGAAGCGGATCGATCCCGCATCCGGATCCTGAAGCGTCGCGAGCGTCCGCATGAGCGTCGATTTCCCGGCACCGTTGGGGCCGAGCAGGCCGAACATGCCGGTCGGGATGCTGAGCGAGACGTCGTTCAACGCGCGAACGCCGTTGGGATAGGTCTTGGAGAGGCCGGAGATCTCGAGCATGGGAGGAGCGCGGAGGCGTGTAAGGAGCAGTGGTGCATCTCAGGCGAGGCCGGCAGCGCGATCGAGGGTGGCAACGACCGGCCGATGGTGAATGACGGGTCGTTGCAGCACCGGCGCCACGTGCGAGCCTTGCGCGATTATCCGGATGAGGTCGCAGGGTCGCAAACCAGCCGCTGGTGCAGTTGGATGCACTCAACCCGCTCGACGGATTCAGCGCTGCCGCGTCGGTCCTTTGCTGCGTGCGCGTCGGAACCATGCGCCGAGCAGTAGCGTCGCTGCTACGAGCGCGAGCACCGGCGCATCACCGAAGCGTACATACGGCGTGAGGCCGACCGTTCCCGCCACGTTCAACTCCAGGATGCCGCGCGTGTACCACGGCAACTGAGCGACCACCCGGCCGTCGACCCCGATGGCCGAGGTGATCCCGGTATTGGTCGCGCGCAGCATCGGCCGACCGAGCTCGAGAGCGCGCATCGCAGCAATCTGGTTGTGTTGCCAGGCGGCGATCGAATGCCCGTACCAGGCATCGTTGGTGACGTTGACCAGGATGTCGGCGCTGCGCGCAGCATCGATGAGCTCCGCGCCGAACGCGTCCTCGTAGCAGATGTCGACCGCGACGCTGTGGCCGGCGATCGAAAGCAGTGGCTGGTCGGCTGCGCCCGGTGTCTGATCCGCGAGCGGAATCGCCAGCACGTTGCGGATGAACCAGCCGAGCACGGGCTTGCCGGGAATCGTCTCGCCGAACGGCACCAGATGGCGCTTGCGATAGAGCTGCACGGGGTCGACGCCGACCGCGACCACGGTGTTGTAGTAGCGCGGCTGGTCGGTTCCGGGTAGCGGCTCATCCGCGGTGAACATGCCGATCAGCACGTCGCCATTGCGCGACTGAGCCGCGGCCGCGAGACGCTGGATGACGCCTTGCGGAACCTCGTCGGCGAACATCGGGAACGCGCTCTCGGGCAGCACGATCAGCCGCCCGCGGCTGCGCTCGACTAGGTCGGTGTACAGCGCGAAGGTCCGGGCGCGGAATTCCTCGACGAACTTCACGTCCTGCGCGACGTTGCCCTGCACGAGCGATATCGCGATCGGCTCGCCGCGAGGTTGGGTCCATTGAATCTGTCGCAGCGCGGCGCCGACGATGAAAACGACGCCGATGGCGAGGACGGCGATCCAGCTGTCACGCCGCGTGCTTTGGGCAAGCGAATCGGCGATGGTCGCGATCCATGCGGCACACAGCGCCGTGGTGAGCGACACGAAGAACGCGCCACCGATGGGCGCGTACCCGGCCAGCGGGCTGTCGGGCAGCGCGGCGTATCCCGCGGCGAGCCAGGGAAATCCGGTGAACACATAACCGCGCAGCCATTCCGCGCCGGTCCACGCGGTAGCGGCGATCAGCGCATACGCGAAGGCATTGCGTGGCGCGCATATCGCGACGCACGCGCCGGCGATCGCGGGCCAAAGCGACAGGTACGTGACAAATCCCGCCGTCGCGACGACACCGAGCCACACCGGCATGCCACCGAAGGTCTGGAGCGCGATGTAGACCCATGACGCGCCAGCGCCGAACAGTCCGGCGCCGAATGCGAAGCCGATCCTGGCCGCGCTGCGCGCACCGGGCGCCGAGCGCCACAAGGCGAACAACACCGCAAGCGTCGCGATCGGAAGCAGTGCGACGCCGAACGGCGCGAACGCGAAAACGGTTGTGGCGCCAGTCAACGCGGCGAGGAGCGGGGGGCTCAAGGCACGCATGCGATCAGGTCGCGCACGAGGGGGCAGCGACGAAACCACTGGCGCTTCGCGCACCATCCCGCACATGCAGGGCGGGCGCCGCGGCAGCAACCGCGCGCGCGAGACGAGTCAAGCAGCGGACGCGGTCGGCGAAGGCGCGGTGCGCTCGACCTGCAGCGTGTGCAGCCGACGACTGTCGGCGCGAATGACACGGAAGCGAAAGCCGTCGAGCGTCACCGTCTCGCCGCGCTTGGGCAGGCGGCCGAACGCCTTGAGCACGATGCCGCCGACGGTGGCGAATTCCTCGTCCTCGAAAGCGGTCCCGAACTGCTCGTTGAAATCCGCGATCTCGGTTTGCGCCTTCACCCGGAAGCGACCGTTCGCCTCGGGGATGATGTCGTCCTCGCTTTCGTCGAAGTCGTACTCGTCCTCGATGTCACCCACGATCTGCTCGAGCACGTCCTCGATGGTGACCAGGCCGGAAACGCCGCCGTATTCGTCGACGACGATCGCGATGTGATTGCGGTTGGCGCGAAACTCGCGCAGCAGCACATTGAGCCGCTTGGACTCCGGCACGAACACCGCCGGCCGGAGGATCTCGCGCAGGTTGAACGCCTCCGGATCCGCGTAGTAGTTGAGCAGCTCCTTGGCGAGCAGGATGCCGATCACGTCGTCCTTGGACTCGCCGATCACCGGAAAGCGCGAGTGCTTGGTCTCGATGATGAGCGGCATGAAATCGGGCGGCTCGTCGTCGATCGACACGCAATCCATCTGCGCGCGCGGAATCATGATCTCGCGCACGGTCGCTTCCGACACGCCGAGCACGCCCTCGATCATCGACAGGGCGTCGGCATCGATCAGGCGACGCTCGAACGCACCGCGCAGCACCTCGAGCAGCTCGTCGCGGTTCTCCGGCTCGTGGGTCAGGAACGCCGACAGCCGCTCGAGCAGCGTGGGTCGATCCCCGGTCTTGTCGCCGGCCTCTTCCATGAATGGTCAGGACGGGAGCACGTAGGGGTCGGGAATGCCGAGCGAGGCGAGCAACGCGATTTCGCGCCGCTCCATCCGCCGGGCCTCGGCGGCACGCTGATGATCGTACCCTTGCAGGTGCAGCATGCCGTGGACGATGAGATGAGCGAGGTGAGCCCTGAGCGTTTTGCCCTGCGTGCGTGCCTCGCGGCGGACGACCGGGGTGCAGATCACGATGTCGCCCAGGAGCGACACGCCGTCATCGTACACGAACGTCAGCACATTGGTCGGGGTGTCCTTGCCGCGGTAGCGCGAGTTGAGCGTTCGCCCCTCGCGGGTGCCCACCAGGCGCAGCGTGACGCGCGCATCACGCTCCAGCGCCGTCTGCGCCCAGCGGCGCAGCGTCGCCCGGCCCGGGAAGTCGGCCACGGCGGTCGCCACCTGCAGGTTCAGGCGAAGCGTGGGCGCTCTTTTGGACCGGGAGGGCACAGAGGGAAGCATTTAACCACGGCGCGCACGGCGCGCACGCAAAACGAGCCTCCCATCCGGAGACCTGTGCGTTCCAGGCGGGCGCATGCGATGCGCGCCTTTCCTCCCCCGTGCGCTGCCGGTTCGCGAAGTCGATGAATCCGTCTCCGCGTGCTCCGTGGCCTGCCCTATGCCATGTCGCCGGTCGCAACGCCTACTCGCGCGAGCGTGCCGAAGCATCGTCGCGCTCGTAGGCATCGATGATCTTTTGCACCAGCGGATGGCGCACGACGTCGGCGCTGGTGAAGCGCGTGAACGCGATGCCGCGCACGCCGTCGAGCACCCGCGCCGCTTCGATGAGCCCGCTCTTCTGCCCCTTGCCGAGATCGATCTGAGTGATGTCGCCGGTGATCACCGCCTTGGTGCCGAAGCCGATGCGCGTCAGGAACATCTTCATCTGCTCGGGCGTGGTGTTCTGCGCCTCGTCGAGGATGATGAAGGAGTGGTTCAGCGTTCGACCGCGCATGTACGCGAGCGGAGCGAGCTCGATGGTCTGGCGCTCGAAGAGCTTCGCAGCCTTGTCGAACCCCATCAGGTCGTACAGCGCGTCATACAGCGGACGCAGGTAGGGATCGACCTTCTGGGCGAGATCGCCCGGGAGGAAGCCGAGGCGTTCGCCCGCTTCGACCGCAGGACGCACCAGGACGATGCGCTTCACCGCGTCGCGCTCGAGCGCATCGACTGCGCATGCCACGGCGAGATAGGTCTTGCCGGTGCCCGCCGGTCCGATGCCGAAGGTGATGTCGTGGGCCTGGATGTCGCGCAGGTAGGCGACCTGGTTGGGCGTACGACCGTGCAAGTCGGAGCGCCGCGTCCGCAACGGCGGCGTCTGGCCCTCGCTGGCTTCTACGTTGCGCGACGGCTTGACCTCTTCGCGGAATTCGACCAGGCCGAGCTGGATGTCGTCGACCGACAGCGGCTTCTTCGCTTCGTCGTAGAAGCGCTGGAGCGCGCGAGTCGCGCGGGCGGTTTGCGTCGGCGAGCCGGCAATCGTGAAATCGGGACCGCGGTGCGAGATCGCGACGTCCAGGGCCGCTTCGATCTGACGCAGGTTCGCGTCGAGCGGCCCGCACAGGTTCGCGAGCGCGCGGTTGTCGAGTGGGGCGAGCGTTAGGGCTTCGTGCAGGCGGTTAGACATGCAGGAAAGGCGTGGTTGGTGGTGGTAGTTAGCAGTCAGTGTGCGCAGAGGAGGGACATGGGGCCTGCGCACGAGCAATCAAGCGTTGGCACGATGACAGCCTCCTCCGCATGCCTCGGCCGCTTCTGAGGGGCACGCTAACTACTAACTACTAACCACTAATTACGAACTGCGCAGTTGGACCGAATCCCAAAGCGTGGTCGGTCGCGTCACACCGCCTGCCTCACCAGCGGCGCCTTGAGCGCCTCGTCGAGTTGCGTCAGCGCTTCGGCGAGATGTGCGCGTGCCTCCTTGGAATAGCCGGGCTTGTTCTGCGCCCTGGCGATCTCACGACGCAGGGATTTCGCCTCTTCGCGCAACAGCGCGCGCGCGTCGGCGGGCATCGAGCCGCTTGGCCGGATCAACGCATTGGCGATGCGCGCGAGGTGATCGCGCTGGAGATTGCGGCGCAGGGGCGTGATGTCGCGGCCGGTGCGCAGCTCACTCCAGATCGCGTCCTTCAGCGTGTCGTACACGTCGGCGAGATGGAGCGCCTTGTGCGGATCGTCGAGCTTGACTTCACTGTCGAGCACACGCTGCGCCACGCCTTCGCTCAACAACTGGGTGAGCACCTTGCGCTGCGCGTTGAGCACCTGGGTGGACAGCGAGTAGTCGACGTTGGGCGTCGACAGGCCGACGTCGTAGATGTCGTTGCGGTCGAGCCAGTCCACCTGCACGCGCTGCATGAACTCCGGCTTGAACTTGAAGCTGTCGGCCGAGAACAAGCCGTCGGCGATGATCTTGAGGGCTTCGCGCTGCCGTTGCGCGTCGACCGGCGTGAGCGGCGCGCGCGCGCTGCCGGCGTGATCGCGCAGCGTGGTCACGCCGCCGATGTACTTCGCCACGTTGCTCGAAGTGCTGGTCATCGCAGCGAGGCCGCGCTCGACGATGCGCCGATAGACGGTGTAGCTCTCGCCGTCCTTGAGCTCGCGACTCTGCCAGCGCGTCCACATCTCCCTGACCAGCTGGAAGCGGCGCCGCGCGAACTCGAGCGGGTCGTTCCCGAGGTCGGAGGTGTTCGCCTCGGGGTCGATCGCGAACGATGCGTCCTCGTCGGTCGCGTACGCGAGCAGCGCCTCGCTGCTGCGCGACGCGATCTTGCGCAGCTCCGCCTGCTCGTTCTGCGGCGCGATCTCCTGGTAGCCGTACTGGATCGCCCAGTAGTCGTAGGGACCGATCGTCTTCATGCCGAAGGAGCCCTGCTTCTCTCCCGGCAACGCGATGTTCACCGCGTTGTACTCCATCACCGACCCCGCGATACCGTGCGTGGCGGTGAAATCGGGATCGTCGAGCTGCGCTTGACTGTAAACGGTCGATGCGCGGAAGTTGTGGCGCAAGCCGAGCGTATGCCCCACTTCGTGCATCACCGTGTCCTTGAGGTCGTCGAGGACGAACTGCTCGGCCTCGGGGCTGTCGGCGTCGAGATCGCCGCGACCCTCGAGCACGTCGAGCGCGAAGCCCAATTCCTGCGCGGCGTAGTCTGCCTGCTGGCACAGCGCCTCGGGGCGACCGTTGAGGCCCGGCACCGTGGTGCTCGGCGAGATCTGCTCGACCCGCAACGAACGCCGATTGCGCAGGCGCACCGGGTCGACCAGGATGTCCGCGTCGAGGATTTCGCCGGTGCGGGGATCGACCTGCGTGGGTCCGATGCCGCCGAACGAGGGCCGCGCGCTCGCCATCCAGCGGATCGACGCATGTCGCGCATCGACTGTGTCGAAATCGGCGTCATCGGGCTGGATGCGCACCTCGATGGCATTCTTGAAGCCGATCTTCTCGAACGCCTTGTTCCATTCCAGCACGCCGGCCACGATGGTGGGCCGGTACTTCTCGGGGATGTTGCGGTCGAGCCAGTACACGATCGGCTGCTTGGGCTCCGACAAAGCGGCGTTGGGATCCTTCTTCTCGAGTCGCCACCGGTTGATGTAGTTCACGCGCGGCGTGAGCTTGTTCTCGTTGGCGAAATCGAGGCGGCTGGTCATGAAGTAGCCGATGCGGTCATCCGCGAGCCGCGGACGCATCGGCGTTTCGGGCAGCTTGGCGAAGTTGTAGTAGAAGCCGAGGAACAGGCTGCGCACGTCGGGGATGGTCGCCGGCGGCGGCGAGTACGGCGCGCCGCCCGCCATGAGCGGCGGCTGGATCACGCGATTGAGCGAGTAATGCGCGTTGACTTCGACCGAAAGCTGGTCGGGCGTCACGCGCGTCTTGGCGATGTTCGAGTTGCGACCGTCGAAGTTGTACGGTTGGCGGAACGAACGCTCCAGCAAGCCGTTGGCACCGGCGACATCGGCGACGAGCAGCATGCTGGCATCGATCAGGATGCTCTTGCGTTCCGGATGCGGCTGGCTCGCGATCGGCGC
>DATKLH010000356.1:0-6797 GCA_035542515.1 Casimicrobiaceae bacterium | reverse complement strand
TGAGCGGAAGATATCAAGGGCAACGATCAGGTCAAGCTCGCCGCGGAGTTGATGCGCGGCAGCGGGCTCAATTTTCACGGCTACGTCGAAGGCGACGACATCTACAAGGGCACCACCGACGTCGTCGTGTGCGATGGCTTTGTCGGCAACGTCCTGCTCAAGACCTCCGAGGGCCTGGCCCAGATGCTCTACCAGTTCCTCAAGGCGGAGTTCAAGCGCAACCCGCTGAGCCACGTGGCAGCGCTGATCGCCTATCCGGTCCTGATGGCGTTCAAGCGTCGAATCGATCCGCGCCGCTACAACGGTGCGACCCTGGTCGGTCTGAAGGGCGTGGTGGTGAAGAGCCATGGCGGGGCCGACGCGTTCTCGTTCCAGCAGGCGCTCATCAAGGCGCATGCGGAAGTGGCGCATGGCGTGCTCGAAGGCATTCGCGCGCGCATCGCCGCGGTACCTGCATCGATTAGTCCGAGTCAACCGGGTCCTGCGGCTGCCCATGCGTAGTCGCATCGCCGGAACGGGCTCGTACCTTCCGCAGCAGGTGCTGACCAACGCAGCGCTCGCCGAGCGCGTCGATACCAGCGACGAGTGGATTCGCACGCGCACGGGCATTCACGAGCGGCGCATCGCCGCCGACAACGAGCAGACATCCGATCTCGCCGTCGCCGCAGCGCGTCCTGCGTTACGTGCTGCCGGTCTGTCGCCGCACGATGTCGACCTGATCGTGGTCGCGACCACGACGCCCGACATGATCTTCCCCTCCACGGCGTGTATCGTGCAGGCGAAGCTTGGAACTCACAGCGGCGCCGCATTCGACGTGCAAGCAGTCTGCTCGGGCTTCGTCTACGCACTCGCGCTCGCCGATCGGATGATCGTCAGCGGCATGGCGCGCAACGCGTTGGTGATCGGCGCCGAGATCTACTCGCGCATTCTCGACTGGAAGGATCGATCGACCTGCGTGTTGTTCGGCGACGGCGCCGGGGCGGTCGTGCTCATGCCGAGCGATGAGCCCGGAATCCTGAGCTCTCATTTGCACGCCGATGGACGCTACCAGTCGATCCTGTGCGTGCCGGGTCACGTGCGCGATGGTCGGGTCAGCGGCACGCCCTTCGTGCATATGGACGGCCACGCCGTGTTCCGCTTCGCGGTTCGCGTGCTCGCCGAAGTCGCTCACGAAGCGCTCGAAGCGCACGGCATGACCACCGGGCAGATCGACTGGCTGATTCCGCATCAGGCGAACGTGCGCATCATGGACGCGACGGCGAGGAAGCTCGGGTTGCCGCTCGAACGCGTGGTATCCACCGTCGACCGGCACGCCAACACCTCGGCGGCATCGATTCCGCTCGCGCTCGATGAAGCCGTGCGCGATGGCCGCGTGCGGCGTGGCCAGCACGTCATGCTGGTCGGCGTCGGCGGCGGGTTCACCTGGGGCTCGGTGCTGGTTCGTTGGACCTAGCTTCACAAGCGTCGGTCGCCCCGCTCGACCCGCGCGTCGATCAGAGGTTTTCCGAATGAAGATCGCATTTGTTTTCCCCGGGCAGGGCTCGCAGCAGGTCGGCATGATGGCGGGCTTTGCCGATATCCCGATCGTACGCAAGACCTTCGACGAGGCTTCCGCTGCGCTCGGCGACGATCTGTGGACGCTCGTCGAGGACGGACCGGCCGAAGCACTGAATCTCACGCGCAACACTCAGCCGGTCATGCTCACGGCAGGCGTAGCCACATGGCGGGCGTGGCAAGACGCCGGCGGACCCACGCCCAGCGTGATGGCCGGACACAGCCTTGGGGAGTACACCGCCTTGGTCGCCGCGGGAGCGCTGCCGTTTCGCGACGCCGTGCCACTGGTGCGCTTTCGCGCCGAGGCGATGCAGGAGGCCGTGCCAGCCGGCGTCGGTGCGATGGCTGCCGTGATGGGCGGCGACGATGCGGCGATCGCGCAAGCGTGTCGCGAAGCGGCGCAGGGCGAGGTCGTCGAGCCGGTGAACTTCAACGCGCCCGGCCAACTCGTGATTGCGGGACATCGGTCAGCGGTGGAGCGCGCCATGAGTGCCGCGAAGGCGCGCGGGGCCAAGCGCGCGTTGATGCTTCCGGTGTCGGCGCCATTCCACTGCTCGTTGCTGAAGCCTGCTGCAGAACGCCTCGCCGCGCGCCTGGTCGATGAATCGGTGCATGCGCCGAGCATCCCGGTCATCCACAATGTCGACGTGATGACGCACACCGTGCCTGACGAGATCCGCGACGCGCTCGCGCGCCAGGCGGCGAGTCCCGTGCGCTGGACCGAGACCATCCGCGCGATGGCGGACCAGGGCGTGACCCACATCGTCGAATGCGGCCCTGGTCGCGTGCTTGCCGGACTGGTCAAGCGTATCGCCGATAACGTCACGAGCTTCGCGGTGACCGATAGCGACTCGCTTCGCCAGGCGGTCGGCGAATTGAAGCAGGCGTAGGGGGCGCGCGTTGGCGCACGACGAGCTATCGGGACAGATCGCGCTGGTGACCGGCGCGACGCGCGGGATCGGGCGCGCCATCGCCTTGGAGCTTGCGCGCGATGGCGCGACGGTCATCGGAACGGCAACCACCGACGACGGCGCGGCAGCCATCGGCGGGTATCTGCGCGAAGCGGGCTACGCTGGCGAAGGCACGCGGCTGGATGTCAACGACGCGACGATGACCGATGCGGCGCTGGGCGCCATCGAGAACAACCACGGCCCGATCACCATCCTGGTCAACAACGCAGGCATCACGCGCGACAACCTGTTGGTGCGCATGAAGGACGATGAATGGGACGCGGTGATGGCGACCAACGTTCGCGCGGCGTTCCGGTTGGCGAAGGCGGTCTTGCGCGGCATGATGAAGGCGCGGCAAGGTCGCATCATCCAGATCGGGTCGGTCGTCGGCTCGTCCGGAAATGCAGGCCAGGCCAACTACGCCGCTGCCAAGGCGGCGCTCATCGGATTCACCAAATCGCTCGCGCAGGAAGTCGCGAGCCGCAACATCACGGTCAACTGCGTGGCGCCGGGCTTCATCGACACCGACATGACGCGATCGCTCAACGAGGCGCAGCGCGCGGCGTTGCTGGCGCGCGTTCCGCTCAACCGCCTCGGCACGCCCGAGGATGTCGCCCATGCGGTCGCGTTCCTGGCCGGGCCGCGCGCGGGATACATCACCGGGGCGACGCTGCACGTCAACGGCGGAATGCTGATGGTGTAACGATGGAATGCGTTGGCGTTGTAAATCAGGTTTCAAGCTGCATGCGCGCTGTTCTTGGCGCGCGGAAGGCGACGGGCCGCCCCTAGCTTTCGCGCGAATACAACTCGGGCTCGAAGCACTGTGCGCATTCGCGGTTGACTCGTGGAGCTGATGACATCCGCCGTCCGCGGTTGCCTCTTGCGTGCGAAAACTTCGGGCCGTTCATTCTGGTAAAATCGTCGGGTTTGGATCTTTGATCCCTGCCGGGGAGGAGACGCATGGAAAACGTGGAACAGCGGGTCAAGAAAATCGTCGCCGAGCAGCTCGGCGTAAACGAAGCCGAGATCAAGAACGAATCCTCCTTCGTCGACGACCTTGGCGCAGACTCGCTCGATACCGTCGAACTCGTCATGGCGCTCGAAGAAGAGTTCGAAACCGAGATCCCGGACGAGGAGGCCGAGAAGATCACCACCGTCCAGCAAGCGATCGATTACATCAACTCGCATCTCAAGAAATGAACCCGCGCGAGGCGCCGGTCGGCCCTGCGTAGCCTGGGTCGGATCGGGTCCCCGCGCTGCAACACGAGCGTTCGCCCCGCCCGTCACTGGATTACCGCGGTCGACCGCTGGGCCCCGCGGAAACTACGTCATGTCCCGTCGCCGCATCGTCGTCACCGGTCTGGGCATCGTCGCGCCCGTGGGAACGGGCGTTGCGGAGTCCTGGGAAAACATCCTCGCCGCTCGCTCGGGCATCGGGCCGATCACGCGTTTCGATCCGGCGCCGTTCGCCTCGCGCATCGCAGGCGAGGTGAAGGACTTCGACGTCACCAAGTTCCTTTCCGCCAAGGAAGCGCGTCGCTACGACACGTTCATCCACTACGGCCTGGTCGCCACGATGGAAGCGGTCGCTGACGCGGGTCTCGACGGGTATACCGGCAACAAGGAACGTATCGGCGTGTGCATAGGGTCCGGCATCGGCGGCCTGCACATGATCGAGGAGACGCACGAGGCGTTCCGCCAGGGCGGTCCGCGCAAGATCTCGCCGTTCTTCGTACCGGGGTCGATCATCAACATGATCGCGGGACTGGTGTCGATCCATTACGGCTATCAGGGACCCAATCTGGGAACGGTAAGCGCGTGTTCGACAGCCAACCACAGTCTTGGCGAGGCCGCGCGCATCATCGAGTACGGCGATGCCGACGTGATGGTGGCCGGCGGCGCGGAATCGACGGTATCGCCGCTGGGGTTGGGCGGCTTTGCCGCCGCGCGCGCGCTGTCCACGCGCAACGACGATCCGGCGACGGCCAGCCGGCCGTGGGATGTCGATCGCGATGGATTCGTGCTGGGAGAGGGCGCGGGGGTGCTCGTCCTCGAGGAGCTCGAGCATGCGCGCGCGCGTGGAGCGCGGATCTACTGCGAGCTGGCCGGCTACGGCATGAGTGCCGACGCGCATCACATCACCGCGCCACCCGAGGACGGAAGCGGCGCGGCGCGCAGCATGATCAACGCATTGCGCAACGCGGGACTGCAACCGCAGGATATTCAGTACATCAACGCGCACGGCACTTCGACCCCGCTCGGCGATATCGCCGAGTGCATCGCGGTGAAGCGCACGTTCGGCGAGCACGCTTATCGCCTCGCGGTGTCGTCGACGAAGTCGATGACCGGCCACCTGCTCGGTGCGGCGGGCGGCGTCGAGGCGGTATTCACCGTGCTCGCGATGCGCGATCAGATCGCGCCGCCCACGGCGAACCTCTTCAGGCAGGACCCGCAGTGCGATCTCGATTTCGTCCCCAACCAGGCGCGCAAGATGACGATCCGCGCTGCCCTTTCCAACTCGTTCGGTTTCGGCGGGACCAACGCGACGCTGGCGTTCCGGGCGCTTTGAGCATCGACATCGTGAGGCCCCGCTAGCATGGCATTGATCGTCCAGAAATACGGCGGCACCTCGGTGGGAACCACCGAGCGCATCCGCAACGTCGCGCGCCGCGTGGCGCGTTTTCACCGCGAGGGCCACGACCTGGTTGTCGTCGTCTCCGCCATGGCGGGCGAGACCAACCGCCTGCTCGGGCTCGCGAAGGAGCTTTCCACCAATCCGAACCCGCGTGAGCTCGACGTCGTTGCCGCGAGCGGCGAGCAGGTCACCATCGGGCTGCTTGCCATCGCGCTTCAGGAGATCGGTGTGCCTGCGCGCAGCTACACCGGCGGTCAGGTGCGCATCCTGACCGACGACGCGTACACCAAGGCGCGCATCCTCGAGATCGACGATGCGGCCATGCGCGCGGACCTGGCGCAGCGGAGGGTGGTCATCGTCGCCGGCTTCCAGGGCGTGGACGACGAGGGCAACATCACGACGCTCGGGCGCGGCGGATCGGACACGTCGGGCGTTGCACTCGCCGCCGCATTGCACGCCGATGAGTGCCAGATCTACACCGACGTCGACGGGGTCTACACGACCGATCCGCGCATCGTGCCCGAAGCGCGGCGGCTGTCGACCATCACCTTCGAGGAAATGCTCGAGCTCGCGAGCCAGGGATCGAAGGTTCTGCAGATCCGCTCGGTGGAATTCGCCGGCAAGTACAAGGTCAAGCTGCGCGTGCTGTCCTCGTTCGAGGATCCCGACTCGAGCTCGCCCGGCACGCTCATCACCTACGAGGAAAGCGACGACGACATGGAACAGGCGATCATCTCAGGCATCGCGTTCAATCGCGACGAGGCCAAGATCTCGGTGATGGGCGTGGACGACCGTCCCGGTGTCGCGTATGCGCTTCTGGGCCCCATCGCCGAGGCGAACATCGACGTCGACATGATCGTGCAGAACATCGGCGCCTCGGGCTACACCGACTTCTCGTTCACGGTCAATCGCAACGAGTTCCAGCGCGCGATGGACGTGTTGAGCCGCGAACGCGAGAAGGGCAAGTTCAAGGCGCGCGAGATTCTGGGCGATCGCCGCATTGCCAAGGTGTCGGTGGTCGGCATCGGGATGCGGTCGCACGTCGGTATCGCGTCGAAGATGTTCAAGACGCTGGCCGACGAGGGGATCAACATCCAGATGATCTCGACCTCGGAGATCAAGATCGCGGTGGTGATCGACGAGAAGTACGTCGAGCTGGCGGTGCGCGTGCTGCACCGGGCCTTCGAGCTCGACAAGGAGCCGGAGCCGGCGTAAATCCCGCAGGCGGCCCGGGCTCGCGAATCGCTTCGTTGGGGCGGAGTCGGCGCTACAATGCCGTCTGCGCATGTTGGGTTTACACTGACTACGGAGCGTGTTAAGCGAACGAGAAGCGTAGCGGCGGACGCTCATCCCTCCGTCGATGGCGGAGGCGGGTTGCAGTAGACGTGTGGCAGTAACGGAGACGTGGCCGAGTGGTCGAAGGCACTCCCCTGCTAAGGGAGCATGCGGGCAAAACCTGCATCGAGGGTTCGGACGATCGCGCTTGCGCGATCGGGCGCCCGCTAACCGCGGAGCGCGTTAAGCGAGCGAAAGCGTAGCGGCGGACGCTCATCCCTCCGTCGATGGCGGAGGCGGGTTGCAGTAGACGTGTGGCAGTAACGGAGACGTGGCCGAGTGGTCGAAGGCACTCCCCTGCTAAGGGAGCATGCGGGCAAAAC
>DATKLH010000355.1:0-2279 GCA_035542515.1 Casimicrobiaceae bacterium | reverse complement strand
ATTCCACACATACCCCCAGGTCATCGCGAAGATGACGTTGCCCGCCTGGAAATCGACGCGGATGCGATCGGTCGGTATCTCGGCGATGTTCTTGGGCAGCACGCCCGCCTGCTTCATGCGACCGTAGAGCTGGAACGGCTGGCGCGCCTGCGCCGTGTCCAGGTTGAGCTTGCCGTTACTGGTGATGTCGCTGCCCGTGCCCCACAGGGGAACCAGGTAAGTGCATACCGTGCCTTCGATGGGCGCGCCCGCGGTCGAGAAGCCCTGCAGGTTGGGGTTCTTCTCCCCGTCCATGATCACCTTCGCCGTCTCGATCATCTCGTCCCAGGTCTTGGGCACCGGTCGCTTGTACTTCTCGAGCAGGTCCTTGCGGTAGTAGAGGAACTGCGAGTCGGCGAAATACGGCAGCGCGATGACCTTGCCGTTGACCTGATCGGCGTCCGCGTAGGCCTTGAGATACTGCGCCATCACCTTCGGCTTGTCGGCGCCGAGATAACTGTCGAGAGGCTCGGCCCAACCGGCGGCGGCCCACTGCGCGGGACGGATCACGTCGATCAGCATGACGTCGAGCGCCGAGTCCTTCGATGCGAGCACGGTATTGAGGTACTGCTGCTGCGCCTCGGAGGTCGCGCCGCCGACCTCGATCTCGATCTTCACGCCTGGATTCTTCTTCTGGTATTCGTCCGCGATCTTGCGCATCACGTCTGGACGCTGCTGGCCGCCGGTGAAGATACGCAGCGTCGTGTCGGCGAGGGCGGGAAGCGCGAGTGCGAGCGCGAAGACTCCGATCAACCATCTGCTGAACATGCGCATGTTGCCTCCTCTCGAGCCGAAAAAGCGATTTTGGGTATGAGGTTTGAGCGTGCCCGGATGCGGCTCTTGCGATTGTGCACGCTGCAACCCGACACCCGGAGCGTTTGTTGTCTTCACCAGTCAGGGGCCCTGATCGCGACGCCACTGTCCGCATCGAACAGATGGAACCGATTCATCGCCAGCGACACGGTGAGATTCTGCCCCACGGCCAGGCCCGCGTCGGGAGGAAAGCGCCCGGTGATCTCGCTCGCCTGCTCCTGTCCGCCAAGACGCACCAGGCCCAGTGTGTCCGAACCGAGCGGTTCGACCAGCATCACGCGCGCGGCTACGGCCGCCGATGTCGCGTCGCGCGGCGCACCCGCGGCGATGTGCTCGGGTCGCAAGCCGAACACGAGCAGGCGTCCGACGTGACGCGCGCACTCGGCGATGCGCGACGGCGGCACGGGAAGGTCCACGCCGCCCGACAGATGCAGCACGCGACCGGCTTCGCCGACGCGACACACCACGAAGTTCATCGGCGGGCTTCCGGTAAAACCGGCGACGAATTTCGCGGCCGGCCGGTTGTAGATGCCATCGGGCGTGTCGTACTGGATGACGTTGCCCGACTGCAGCACGACGATGCGATCGGCGAGCGTCATCGCCTCGACCTGGTCGTGGGTGACGTACACGACGGTATTGCCGAGCCGCTGGTGCAATCGCTTGATCTCCACGCGCATCTCCGCGCGCAGGAGCGCATCGAGATTGGACAGCGGCTCGTCGAACAGGAACGCCTTGGGCTGCCGGACGATCGCGCGTCCCATCGCCACGCGCTGCCGCTGGCCGCCCGACAACTCGCGCGGCTTGCGCTCGAGCAGGTGCGAGATCTGCAAGACCGCTGCCGCTTCGGACACACGCGAGCGCACCTCACGCTCGGGACGCTTCCGCAACCGCAGGCCGAATGCCATGTTCTCGAACACCGACTTGTGTGGATACAACGCGTAGTCCTGGAACACCATCGCGATGTCGCGCGAGCGCGGCGGGAGGTCGTTGACCACCGTGCCGCCGATGCTGATCTCGCCGCTGCTGATGTCCTCCAGCCCCGCGATCATGCGCAGCAGCGTCGATTTGCCGCATCCCGAGGGACCGACGAACACAACGAACTCGCCCGACTGCACCGCAAGGTCTACGCCGTGGATGACCTCGGTCGCGCCGTACGACTTGAACACCTGCTTCAGCGTGACTTCGGACATGAGATAAGCGCGCGTTCCTGCGCGTGTTATGCGGTCACCGACGTCTGTGCAAGACCGGCGTCGACGATGAGGTTCTGGCCGGTGATGGCGCGCGCTTCATCTGAGGCTAGAAACAGCGCTGCGCGCGCCACGTCGTCCTCGGCGACGCGGAACTTGAGGCACTGCTGATCGAGGAACTCACGTTCCTTCTCCGGCGTGACCCAAAGCGCCTGCTGTCGCGCGGTCGCCACCGCGCCG